>JACAES010000082.1 GCA_013388735.1 Chloroflexota bacterium
GAAAAAGTGAACCGCGCGGATATGTTTCCCGCGCGGCCCAGGCTGAGGAGGAGAAGCGGTAGCAGGGGCAGGGTTCAGAAACCCGCCCATATCATGCTTAAGCGTCGTAGTACAGCACGAACTCATACGGGTGCGGACGCAGCGCCACCGCATCCACGTCGTGCGCCATCTTGTATTCGATGTAGCTTTCGATGTAGTCCCGCGAGAACACGTCGCCCTTGAGCAAAAAGGCGTGGTCATTCGCCAGGGCTTCCAGCGAAGCGCCCAGGCTGCCCGGAACGGTCGGGGTCGGTTTGCCGTTGTGCGACTCGTACAGATCGTAATCCGACGGCGCGCCGGGATCAATCTTGTTCTGGATACCGTCCAGGCCGGCCATCATCAGCGCGCTGAAGGCCAGGTACGGGTTGGCGGTCGGGTCGGGGAAACGCGCCTCGATGCGTTTGGCCTTCGGGCTGTTGCTGTACATCGGGATGCGAATGGCCGCCGAACGGTTGCGGGCGCTGTACACCAGGTTAACCGGCGCTTCGTAACCCGGCACGAGGCGGCGGTAGCTGTTGGTGGTTGGCGCGGCGAAGGCCAGGATGGCCGGCGCGTGTTTGAGGATGCCGCCGATGTAATACAGCGCCGTCTGGCTGAGGCTGGCGTAACCATCTTTGTCGAAGAACAGCGGCTCGCCCGCCTTCCACAACGACTGGTGGCAGTGCATCCCGGAGCCGTTGTCGGCAAAAATCGGCTTCGGCATAAAGGTCACAGTATACCCCGCTTTGTAGGCCACGTTGCGGATGATGTACTTGTAGATTTGCAGATTGTCGGCCATGCGCAGCAGGGGGGCGAAACGCATATCAATTTCGGCCTGCCCGGCGCCGCCCACTTCGTGGTGATGCACTTCCACGTCCACGCCCACGCTCATCAGGGTGGCGACCATTTCGGCGCGCAGGTCTTGCAGCTTGTCGGTGGGCGGAACGGGGAAGTAACCTTCCTTGATGCGCGGGCGGTAGCCCTGGCCCATCTCGCCTGTACCCCAGAAGCCCGACGATGACTCGACCTTATAAAACGTGCCGTTGCTGACGGATTCGTAGGCCACGCCGGTGAAGATGAAAAATTCCGCTTCCGGCCCAAAGTAACAGACGTCGGCGATGCCGGTGCTGTGCAGATAGGCTTCGGCCCGCCGCGCCACGCCGCGCGGGTCGCGGGCGTAGGGTTTGCCGTCCACGTCCATCACGTCGCAGAACAGGGTCAGCGTCGGTTTGGCCGGGACGGGATCAATGAACGCCGTCGTCGGGTCAGGCAGCAGATTCAGGTCGGAGACGTTGATCGTCTGGAAGCCCTGAATGCTCGACCCATCGAAACCGATGCCATCGGTAAAAATGTCCACGTCGAAGTTCTTCAGCGGCACGCTGAAGTGCTGGACGACGCCGCGCACGTCGGTGAACTTTACGTCCACCTCGACCACGCCGCTCTGCCGCGCCCAATCCAGCAGCGCGGCGGGCGATGCCTTCACCTCATCAGGGGGGATCAGCCCGGTTTTTTCCTGTTCGATTGAAACCATTGTACACTCCGTCTTCGTCAACTTCACTAAAAGTTGGACAATGGCGGCAATTGTAAAGGGTCGTAAGAAAACTTCATGGTGAAAAATTTGCCAAAAAACCGGGATATTCGATGTCGAGAGTCACCAAAAAGCCCGGTTTTGCGCCGAACCATTCCCCGCGTTAAGATGGGTTTGGCGACATGATACAGTCGTCACCTGCTTGCGATTGCCGGCAGGGTTGCAGACAGACAGGTTTAAAAAACCTACCTTTATTACACGAGGTTTTTGGATGTCTCACAAACTGGACTGGATCGAAACCGAACTGAACGCCCTGCGCGACCAGGGCTTGTACAACACCATCCGCGCCCTCAACAGCCCGCAGGGTGCCTGGCTGGAGGTAGACGGGCGGCGCGTGCTGAACCTGTGTTCCAACAATTACCTGGGGCTGGCGAACCACCCCCGCCTGCGCGAAGCGGCCAAAGCCGCCATAGACCGTATGGGCATTGGCCCGGCGGCGGTGCGCTCGATTGCCGGAACGACTACCCTGCACCTGGAACTGGAAAGCCGGCTGGCCGCCTTCAAAAAAGTTGAGGCGGCGCTGACCTTCCAGAGTGGTTTTAATGCCAATATCGCCGTCATCCCGGCGCTGGTCGGCAAAGGGGATGTGATCTTCAGCGACCAGCTTAACCACGCCAGCATCATTGACGGCTGCCGCCTGAGCCGCGCCGAAATCGTGGCCTACGAACACAATAACGTGGACGATCTGCGCCGGAAGATCGCCCAGACCGGCGAATACGGGCGGCGCATCATCATCAGCGACGGCGTGTTCAGCATGGACGGCGACATCGCGCCGCTGCCGCAGTTGTACGACGTGGCCGCAGAACACGACATCCTGCTGATGGTGGACGACGCGCATGGCGAAGGCGTGCTGGGACACGGCGGGCGCGGCATTGTGGATCACTTCGATCTGCACGGCAAGGTGGATATCGAAGTCGGCACGATGTCGAAAGCCTTCGGCGTGGTGGGCGGCATGGTCGCCGGCAAGCAGATTTTGATTGACTGGCTGAAACAGCGGGCGCGGCCTTTCCTGTTCAGCAGCGCCATGACGCTGCCGGACGCCGCCGCCTGCCTGGAAGCGGTGGACATGCTGGCCGAATCGACCGAACTGGTTGACCGGCTGTGGGCCAACGCCGAAACTTTCAAACAGGGCATGAAACAGCTCGGTTTTGATACCGGCGTCACGCAGACGCCCATCGTGCCGGTGATGCTGGGCGAAGCGCCGCTGGCGCAGCAGTTCAGCCGACGGCTGTTCGAGGAAGGTGTTTTTGCGATGGCAATCGGCTTCCCGACCGTGCCGAAGGGCAAAGCGCGCATCCGGGTGATGAACAGCGCCGCCCATACGCCGGAAGACCTGGAAACGGCGCTGGCCGCCTTCGAGCGCGTGGGCAAAAGCCTGGGCGTGATTTAACCCAGAGACGAAAAATGGGCGGGTTTCTAAACCCGCCCCTACGCGCCCATATCGGCTTTGAATCAGGGCGCTGTTTTGAACCATTTCTGCCATTTCGATAGTAGTTGTACAGCGGCGGCGACAACAAGCCCGTTGAAAGCCGCTTCGTTATCCGCTACTATTTCCCTGTTTAACCGCTAAAGAGAGAAAGTTGAATACCATCATGGTTGAAGCAGCAGTTGAGCGTGCGACCGGCGCGGAAAATGTAGTCTGGGATTTATCGGTGTTTTACAGCGGCGCGGACGACCCCGCCATGCAGCGCGACATGGAGCAGCTGGATACCCAGGTGGACGAGTTCGCCGCCGCCTATCGCGGGCGCGTTGCCCAACTGGAGGCCGAGGAAATGGTGGACGCACTGAAAATGCTGGAAACCATCTACGACCACAGCGGGCGCATCGGCGCGTTTGCGTCCCTGCTCTACAGCACCGATACTGCCAACGCGCAATACGGCGCGCTGCTCCAGAAAGTCACCGAATATGGGGCGATGGTTAACCAGAAGCTGCTGTTTTTTGAGCTGGAATGGAACAAGGCCGACGACGAAACCGCCCAAAAGCTGCTTAACGACCCGACGCTAGCCGACTACCGGCATTACCTGGAAGCCGAGCGCCGCTACAAACCCTACCAACTGAGCGAGATCGAAGAACAACTGCTGGTGGAAAAATCCGTCACCGGGCGTTCGGCCTGGGTGCGTTTTTTCACGCAGATCACCAGTGCCATCCGGGCGGATTATGACGGCCAGAAAATCACGATGACGCAGGCGCTTACCAAACTGCACGAGGCTGACCGCGAGACTCGGCGCAAGAGCAGTGCCGCCATCACTGCCGCCCTGCGCGACAAGGCGATGGAACTGACCTACATCTTTAATGTGCTGGCCGCCGACAAGGCCGCCGACGACAAACGACGTGGGTATCCCGGCTGGATTTCCTCGCGCAACCTCGCCAACAAAGCCCCGGACGCGGTGGTCGAGGCGCTTATCCAGGCCGTCACGTCGAATTACGAGATTGTGGCGCGGCACTACCGCCTCAAACGTATCCTGCTGGGCCTGGACGAACTGACCGAATACGACCGCTACGCGCCGCTGCCCATCCCCGAAGGCGATACCTTCTACACCTGGGACGAAGCCCGCGAGATTGTCCTTAAGGCCTTTGGCGCTTTCAGTCCGCGTTTTGCCGAAATCGCGGCGCGTTTCTTCGACGAAAGCTGGATTCATGCGCCGGTGCTGCCGAACAAACGCGGCGGCGCGTTCTGCCATCCCGGCGTGCCGTCGGCGCATCCTTATGTGTTCCTCAATTACGAGGGCAAACCCCGCGACGTGATGACCCTGGCGCACGAACTGGGGCATGGCATTCACGGTTATCTGGCCGCCGAAGCGCAGGGCATCTTCGGCATGTATACGCCGCTGACCACCGCCGAGATGGCCTCCACCTTTGGCGAGATGCTGGTGTTTAACGACCTGATGGCGAAAGAACCTGACGCCGAAGCCCGGCTGGCGATGCTGGCGCAGAAGATCGAGGACAGCTTCGCTACCATCTTCCGGCAGGTTTCGATGAACCGTTTCGAGGACGGCTTCCACACCGCCCGCCGCAGCGAAGGCGAACTGACGACCGAGCGTTTCAGCGACATCTGGCTGACCACTCAGCGCGCCATGTTCGGGGACAGCGTGAACCTGAGCGACGACTACGGCATCTGGTGGAGCTACGTGCCGCATTTCCTCAGCACGCCGGGGTATGTGTACGCTTATGCCTTTGGCGAACTGCTGGTGCTGGCGCTGTTCAACCTGTACCGCGAGCGCGGCGCGTCGTTCGTGCCGCTGTTCGTGGACGTGCTGGCCGCCGGCGACTCAAACTGGCCGGAGCAGATTCTCGCCAAAGTCGGCGTAGACCTGACCGACCTGAACTTCTGGAACGAAGGGCTGAACACGCTGCGCGCGCTGGTTGAGCAGGAGGAGCAGTTGGCGCGGCAGGTCTACCCGGAGAAGTAGGGGAGCGCCTGCGTGCGCTCCCCCGGCTGGATGACAGGAAAACGACAGGACGTTATGCGCGAAATCAATCGTCGCGCGGCGCTCATCACCGGCGCGAGCCGCCGCATCGGCATCGGCGCGGCGGTTTGCCGGGCATTGGCGGCGCGGGGTATGAACGTATTTTTCACCACCTGGCGCGCCTATGACCAGACCATGCCCTGGGGCGAGGACGCCGCTTCCCCGGCGCTGCTGGCCGAAGAACTGCGCGCATTGGGCGCGCGCTGCGCTTACCTGGAAGCCGACCTCAGCCAGCCGGAGACACCTGCGAAAATCATGGACGCCGCCGAAGCCGCCCCGGGCGGGATTTCTGTGCTGGTGAACAACGCCACCTATTCGGTCAACGGCGGCTGGCAGGAACTGGACGCGGCCGCGCTGGACGCGCATTACGCCGTCAACATGCGCGGCGCGTTTATGCTGAGCGTGGAGTTCGCCCGGCGCTTCCGGGGCGGGGACGGTGGGCGCATCATCAACCTGACTTCCGGCCAGGGATTGGGGCCGATGCCGGACGAACTGGCCTATGCCGCCACCAAAGGCGCGGTCGAAGCCTTCACCGTGTCGCTGGCGGCAGGGCTGGCGCGCAAATGCATCACGGTGAATGCGGTAGACCCCGGCCCGACCGATACCGGCTGGATGAGCGATGACCTGAAAGCCTGGGTGCTGGAACATTCACCGCAGGGGCGGCTCGGCCAGCCGGAGGACGCCGCGCGGCTGATCGCGTTTCTGGCAGGCGAGGACGCCGGCTGGATCACCGGCCAGGTGATTCACGCCAATGGGGGATTTCGCCCCTAATCAGATCAGAGCTTGTTAAAGTTATGTTAAAATCAGCCGCCCCCTGGCCGGATATGATGGTTATCACCTGCTTTTGTAAACAATCGTTATGTTGTTCGTTTCCCCGGCCTGATATGCTGTAAACAGCCGCCCCGCCGGGCGGTATTCGTTGTTGAAAGCCGAGTTTTTCCGGGTTAAAAATCATCATGTCTGTTCACAATCACCTTCAACTGACCGGCAGAGAACTGGTGCTGCGAACGCTGCGCCACGAGTCCGTACCGCTGGTTCCCTGGGTGCCGTTCGCCGGCGTTCATGCCGGACGGCTGAAGGGATACAGCGCACAGGAAGTGCTGACCGACGAAAACAAGCTGGTCGAATCGTTGGTAGAAGCCAACCGCCTCTACAGCCCAGACGGCCAGCCGGTGCTGTTCGACCTGCAAATCGAGGCTGAAATCCTGGGCTGCGATCTGCTGTGGGCGGAAAAAGCCCCGCCGTCGGTGGCCTCGCACCCCCTGGCGGACGATCCGACCATCCCGACCCGGCTGCCGGAAAAAAGCGACGGTCGGCTGCCGCTGGTGCTGAACGCCATGCGCCGCGTGAAAGCGGCGGTGGGCGACCATACCGCGCTGTACGGGCTGGTGTGCGGGCCGTTCACGTTGGCGTCGCACCTGCGCGGCACGGAAATTTTTATGGACATGATGCTTAACCCTAACCTGGTGCATGAACTGACGGCCTATACGCTCAGGGTCAGTCGTCGTGTGGCCGAGTTTTATATCGAAGCCGGGATGGACGTGATCGCCATTGTAGACCCGATGGTGTCGCAGATCGGGCCGGGGCATTTCGTCGAATTTTTCTCGGCGGCCTTCACCGGGCTTTACGACTTCCTGCGCGATATGAACGTGCCGTCCTCGTTTTTCGTCTGCGGCGACGCCACCAAAAACATCGAGCCGATGTGCCAGACCGGGCCGGACTGCATTTCAATTGACGAAAACATCAACCTGCCCGCCGCCAAAACCATCACCGACCGTTATAATATCACCCTGGGCGGCAATATCCCGCTGACAACGGTGATGCTGCTCGGCACACAGCAGGATAATATGAAGTTCGCGCTTGATCTGCTGGACAGCGTGGACACACATAACCTGATCGTTTCGCCCGGCTGCGATATGCCCTACGACGTGCCGCCGGAAAACACCGTCGGCATTGGGGAGGCGCTGCGGAATACCGCCCAGGTGCGCGCGATGCTGGCGAATTATCACGCCCCGGAGCTGTTTGATATTGAGGTGGAACTGCCGGATTACGCCCACCTGGAAAAACCGCTCATCGAAGTTTTCACGCTCGACTCGGACTCCTGCGCCGCCTGCATGTACATGCTGGGCGCGGCGGCGCGCGGCGCGGATGAAATGGCCGGGCGGGTTGATCTGGTCGAATATAAGTTCACCGAGCGAGAAAATGTGGCGCGCTGCAAAAAACTGGGCGTCAAAAACCTGCCTAGCATTTATATCAACGGCGAACTGGTCTTTTCTTCGATCATCCCCAGCGCGCAGGAACTGCGGGCGGCGATTGAAAAATACCTGAAGCGGTGAGGAACGCGATACATGCAGCTTCATCTGGTGAGCGGGTTTTTAGGCAGCGGCAAAACGACGGCTATCGCGGCGGCGGCGCGCTGGCTGATGCAGCGGGGTAAGCGCGTCGGCGTCGTCACCAACGACCAGGGGCGTTACCTGGTGGACACGGCTTTTTTCCGCCTGGGCGACCTGCCGGCGGTGGAAGTGACGGGCGGCTGCTTCTGCTGCAATTATGACGATCTGGACGCTCGCCTGACGCAGTTGGTCGAGTCCTACGCGCCGGACGTGGTATTCGCCGAATCGGTCGGTTCGTGTGCCGATCTGGTGGCGACGGTACTCAAACCGCTGCTGGAGCTGCGCCACGCCCCGGCCAGCCTGTCGGTTTTTGCCGACGCGCGCCTGCTGCGTTTTCGGCTGCTGGGTTATGCCCTGCCGTTCAGCGACGACATCCTGTACATCTTCGATAAACAGATCGAGGAAGCCGGTCTGCTGGTCATCAACAAGGCCGACCTGTTGAATTCGGACGAACGCCGGGAAGTTGAGGCGCTGGCGCGGGAAGTGTATCCGCAAAAAAATGTGCGGCTGCAAAATTCGCTCGACGAGTCCCAGGTGGCGGCCTGGGTGGGGTCGCTGCGCGCTAACGGGTTCGCGGCTGCCGCGCCCTCGCCGGCAATTGATTATCAACGCTACGGCCAGGGCGAGGCGGAACTGGCCTGGCTTGACCAGCGCATCACGCTAGAAGTGAAACCGGGACAGGGGCAGGCCGCCGTTGTCCGTTTGATTGAAACCATCCTGGAACGGCTGGCCGCGCAGGATGCCAGTGTCGCGCATCTTAAATTCGTCCTGGACGACGGCGCGAAAATCAGCATCACCGCCGGCGGCGAAACCGGCTGGCGCGCGGCTGTCCCCGACCTGCCCGGCCAGCAGATCGCCCTGCTGGTGAATGCGCGGGTGCAGACCGGCGCGGATCTGCTGCGCGCCGCGGTTGCCGAGGCCGCGCAGCGTGTGGCCGGGATGCCCGGCGTGTCGGTCGTTTTAAGTCCGGCGGATGCCTTCCATCCCGGTTTCCCCAACCCGACCTACCGGATGGATTGACGGGCTGTCACCGGCTTTCGACCATCTGCCGGTAGACCGTTTCCATCTGCTGGGCGATGGTGTCCCAGGCGAAGCGCGTCCGCGCCAGCGCCAGCGCCGCCGCGCCCATTCGCGCCCGCAGGCCGGCGTCGTTCAGCAGCGTTTCCAAAGCCCCGGCCAGCGGTTCGACGGCGGGTTGGACTTCCAGTCCCGCGCCGTTTTGGGCGGCTTCCGGCAGGTAACAGCCCGGCGAGACGATCACCGGCCTGCCCGCCGCCATCGCTTCCAGCGCCACCATCGGCAGCCCTTCACCGACGGCAGGCAGCACCAGCACATCCGCCGCCGCGAAAGCCGCCAGCCTGTCCTGCCC
Source organism: Chloroflexota bacterium (assembly GCA_013388735.1). Taxonomy (GTDB): domain Bacteria; phylum Chloroflexota; class Anaerolineae; order Aggregatilineales; family Phototrophicaceae; genus CFX2. Next base: position 8,836 of record JACAES010000082.1, read on the forward strand.
GCCCAGGTAGCCGGTCAGCACCATACGTTCATCCAGCAGCGGTCGAACGGCGGCCAGCGCGCCTTCGTCCGGCCCGGCGATCACCAGCCGCGCCCCCGGAATATTCGCCCGTTTGAAGGCTTCCACCAGCACCACCACGCCCTTGCGCGGGTGCAGCCGACCCATGAACAGGCATACCGGCGCATCCCCTAGCCTGTACCGCGCCCGGAAGTCCGCGCCGCCCGACAGGTCGGTATAGTCATCCGGGTCTACGCCGTTGGGGACAACACACACACGCGCCGCCGCGCCGAACGTCGCCCACAGCGCGGCAGCTTCTTCCGCTTCCGCCGCCGTCAGGCCGATGATCCGGTCGAAGCGCCGCGCCAGCGCCGGGCTTAAGAGCCGATCCCAGGCGGCTTTCAAACCGCTGCGCCCGGTATTGAGCGCCAGCGTGCCGTGTGGCGACAGCGCCAGCGGTTTGCCCAGGCGCGCCGCGATGGGTGTGACGAGCAGGTTTTCCACCGTGCGAAATTCGTGGCAGTGGACGACATCGGCTGAGGGCAGCCGCCGCCGGGCCGCCGCCGCCAGGCCGGGCGGCGTGGAAAGGTTCAGCCGCCCGCGCAGCCAGGGCGAGAGATTACGGACGCGCACCACGCGCACGCCGTCCAGGACTTCCTCGGCAGGGCCGGCAGCACGCGCCCGCCGGTCGAGCGCGTCGGTGGTCAGTACCATGACGGTATGGCCGCGCCGCGCCAGCGCCCGCGCCAGACCTTCCACCGAACGCACAACGCCGCCGAAGGCATAAGCCGGAGCATAGTAGGGGACAAGGTGAACGATGTTCATGACGGCGATGATAACCGACGCCTCTTTAAACAGCAATCGCCCCGTTTTGGGGCGAGTCCTGCTGATGACAGAAACGATTGTTCAGGCTCTGCGCGCTTTTTTCTTCACCATCACAGAGCGATTATCAATGCCGGTTAACAACTGGTTCGCGTCCAGTATGGTGGTTTCAGCCTCTCTGGTCAGGATACGAACTTCGTCGTCGCCGGAATAGGTCACATGCCCTTCAACCACGAGGCTGCCGTTTTCAAATATCTGTACCTCTTCACCCGTTTTCGGCCACATCAACCGCCGTGTCAGGCTCATCACGGTTTCCTTTACAATTTTCACCAATCTAACGGCTTCAATTTCAACTGTAGTCGCCGCGCTTTCCGAATGCGATAGCCCAATCGTACTAGTACAAAGGCTATGACAAGACTCGATCTTGCGCTTTTATGAGATGTGCTGCGGCTTTATGGATGCAGTCAGGGTTTTACGACGCCGCCACCCAGGATGGGAACTGGCCGCCGCCGCTGGTGATCTGCCGCAGGTTGCTGCCGTCGGCGTCCATGACGAAAATTTCCTCGCGCCCGCCGTCCTGCGTGGTGAAGGCGATGAGCTGCCCGTCCGGGCTGTAGCTGGCGCCCCATTCGTAGCCGGGGCCGTCGTAGAGGATTTCGCGCTCGCTGCCGTCGGCGGCCATGCGGGCGATAGCCGAATTGCCGCGCGCGCCGTCGTCGGTCAGGAACAGGATATATCGCCCGTCCGGGCTGTAGCTGGGCGACCAGTCCTTCACGGCGTTATCGGTCAGTTGGGCGACTGACCCGCCGGACAGGTCGAACTGCGCGATTTCCCAGGTTGCGGCGTTATTCTGCGCCCCGCTGGTGAACACAAGCGTCTGACCATCGGGACTCCAGCGCGCCCCGCTGCTGCGCGCCGCATCGCTGAACACCGCCTGCAAACCACTGCCATCGGGACGGGCGCGGTACAGGTCAAACAAGCCATCGCCGCGCGCGTCCGTCGAAAAGATGATCCACTCGCCGTCAGGACTCCAGGCCGGCAGCCGGTCATCTACGGTGTTGCGGGTGATCTGGCGCAGGTTATCGCCGGATAGATCCATCACGTAAATGTCAAAATCGCCGTCCCGGTCGGATTGAAAAACGATGTGCCGACCATCGGGCGAGACGGCGGGGAAGGCGTCCGCCCCCGCGCCGAAGGTCAGCTGCGTCTGCTGACCGGCGTTTAAATCCAGATGGAACAGCCGCGTGGTATCGTCGCGTTCGGCAAAGTAAACCAGGCTGCCGCCAATCGCCCGTGCGTCCGGGTTGAGCGACATGGTTGTGCGCACGCCGACCGGGATGAGCGTCGGCGTATAATCTGGGGTCACGGTGGGTGGCGGCGTTTCGGTCGCGGCGGGCAGGCGGGCGTCACGCGCAGCGCGGCTGGTCGGGTCGAGCGTCGGGATGGCCTGGTCGGCGCGGCTGACGTTGTTCAGCCAGGGCGGTAGCGTTGCGGTCGGCGTCGGCGGAGACGGCCAGCCGCCGGTGATGATGCTGATAATCAGCAGCGCGGTGATCGCCAGCACCACCAGCACGCCGCAGCCGATCAACCCGCCGACCGCCGCGTTCATCCACCTGTTTGAACGGCGTGGTTTGCGCCGCCGCCAGTAAACAGCAGCCGATCCGCCGGACGCCACCGACTGGTTGGGTGGTGAGTAGGCGATCTGCGGGATGGCGACCATCGGCGGGGGGGACTGTGCCGGTTGTTCAATCGAGATGGGGCGGGGCGAAATGGGGCGGGGCTGCGGGCGCACCGTTACCGGTTGGGTGTCGTGGATGCTGGTAATGGGTTTGTCCACCGCCCGCTTGAGCGACTCCGCCAACCCGACGGCGTGCGGATAACGTTCCTCGCGCTTTTTTTTGAGCGCCTTTAAAATCACTTCTTCGACGGCGAATGACAGGGTTGGATTGTAGGCGCGCGGCTGCGGGGGCGGCATCGTCACCTGCATAACGGCGATGCTGTAGGGCGTATCGCTCTCGAATGGTCGCCGCCCGGTCGCCATCTCGAACAGCATAACCCCCAGCGCATACAGGTCGCTGCGGTTATCCAGCGGCAGCCCCTGCGCCTGTTCGGGACTCATATAGCTGGGTGTGCCGACCACGCCCTGTGTGGTGATGCCGGCGCTCTGTTCGCCCAGGATGCGGGCGATTCCGAAGTCGGTCAGGTATGCGCCGCCGTCGTCGTCCATCAGCACGTTGCTGGGTTTCAGATCGCGGTGCAGCACATTCTTGCTGTGGGCATAATCCAGCGCCGGGGCGATCTGCTCCAGTATGGAGATGATGGTTTCGATCTCCATCGGCCCGCCGGAGATGCGGTCGTCCACCGAACCGGCGGTCATGTAGCGCATGACAATATACGGCTGGCCTTCGCTTTCGCCGTAATCGTACACCGGCACGATATTCCGGTGTTCAAGCTGCGAGACGATTTTTACTTCCTGATGAAACCGCTGCAAATAGGTATCGTCATGGATGTACTGCTTCGGCAGCACCTTAACGGCCACCAGGCGCTTCATGGAAACCTGCTGGGCGCGATAGACCGTCGCCATGCCGCCGCGTCCGATCACATCCAGAATTTCATAACCGCCGATTGTCTTGCCGATTAACTCATCCGTCGTCATATCTCGCCTTTGCCGTGCGCGCCACAAGCGCCCGCCACGCCCATTATACGGTAGACCGGGGGACAAAACCACACGCCGCGCCGCGCAATTCGGGGCGGGCGTTTCGAAGCCAATATACCGTTTCGTCTCCTCTGCCGTTATGATAAAATCTCTCAATCAGACATCTTTATGCCAGGGGATTTGCCCGTATGATGTGGGATGACGACTTCACGCCTGACGTATCCGGCTACTGGCAGGAACCGGATTTTTTACTCGCCGATCTGGTATCCGCCTTCGTTAATCACGGCGGGATGCCGTTGGGCATCACGGTGTTTGTGAAGGGTATGGTCATCACCGGGACGCTGGTCAGTGAGGGCGAGTATCTTTCGACCATGAGCAAGATATTCACCAAGCAGGCACGTAAGTCCTTGCTGCATCCAACGGCGGAGGAGCTGAAAGCGACCGAAGAACTGTTCGACTTCACCCGCCTGACCGAAGACGACCGGGCTTCGGGTGGCGAGGATAAGGACGCCGACCAAGAAGATGATGTAGACAATTTTTGGGACGACGACGACGTACACGTCCCGACCATTCGTCACATGCACCTCAAAGACCCGGTGATTTTGCAGCCGCAGTCCTCAATCAGCTTCAGTCACAGCCAGCTTCCCATCATGCGGATTCGCCTGACGGCGGTGGACGGATGGATGATGGGCAAGGTCACGCTGGATGACACAATGGACGATTTTTCGCTGCCGCCCAATGAAGTGCGGCATTAGGCGCGGCGGGCTGCGGCTTCTGTCCCACAGGATGCGGAGACGTTTTTTCCGGGGCGTCCGGGAGCGGCTGTCGTTCCGGCGGCTGCTGCGCTGGCTGCTGCCGGCGCTGGCGCTCTGGTTGGTTCTGGCGCTGCTGCTGGCGGTGACGATTCACCTCTACGGGCGGTTTGAACGCAGCCCGCAGCCCGCCGACGTGATTATCGTGCTGGGGGCGGGGGTGCGCGCCGACGGACGCCCCGGCCCGGCGCTGACCCGCCGCTCGACCCATGCCGCCGATCTGTGGCACAACGGCCTCGCGCCGCGTATCATCTGCTCCGGCGGCATGCCCGGACACACCCATCGCAGCGAAGCCGATGCCTGCGCCGAAATCCTGCGCGGGCTGGGCGTCCCGGCGGCGGCGATTTTGCTGGAAGATGCCAGCCGCAGCACCGAAGAAAATGCCATTCAGTCGCACAAAATCATGGCGGCCAACGGCTGGCAGACGGCTATCCTGGTCAGCGATGGTTTCCACATCCTGCGGGCGGAGTGGATTTTCCGCCTGCGCGGGGTGAACATTTCGCTTAGCCCGGTGATAGACAGCCGCCCCGGTGCGTTGGAGTATGCGCTGCAAATCGGCAGGGAAATCGTCGCTCTGCACTGGCAGGTGTTTAAAGAAATTTTTAATGTGCCGATCACCTATGTCAAAAGCATCTGATCCCCGTAGGCCAAACGCCGGGTGATCGGCGCGGCGCTTTTGCCTCGCCAAATTCCTCCTTGCGATATAATAGACACAGCCGGTTCTCCATATCATGAGAGGGGCTTGTTATGCGTCGTTCCTTCTTAATCTTGTTTGTATTACTGATGTTGTTAAGTCTGTCCAGTCTGGCGGCTCAGGAGCAGCCGGGCGAGCCGGGTTTGCAGCTCGTGGATTCCGAACCGTTCGCCGGACAGGAACTGGGTTTGCAGGCGAACATCACGCTGTATTTTGATCGCCCGCTGGCCTGCGACACGGCGGCCAGTGCCGTCATGCTGACGCCCGCCGTGCCGGGCCGCGTGACCTGTGATGCCGCTTCCGGGACGGTCGTTTTTACGCCCGACCAGCCGTTTGCGCGGGCAGCCGCCTATGCCGTCACGGTCGGCGAAAGTCTGCGCGGCCAGGACGGGACGCGGCTGGCCGAGCCGATCACACTGGAATTTAACACGGTCGGTTATCTGGTGGTGTCGGACGTGCTGCCCGCCGCCGACAGCGCCGGCATCGAAACCGACGCGGCCATCACCGTCATCTTCAATCGCCCGGTCGTGCCGCTGGTGATCGCTGAAGAGATGGGCGACCTGCCCGACCCGCTGGCTTTCAGTCCAGCGGTGACGGGCGTGGGCGAGTGGCTGAATACTTCGATTTACATTTTCCGCCCTGACCCGGCGCTGGCCGGCGGCACGGAATATACGGTCACGATCAACCCTGATCTGGCCGCCCTGGACGGCGCGGTGCTGGCCGAAGCCTACAACTGGTCGTTTACGACGGTTGACCCGGCCATCGCCGAAGTGATCCCCGAAGATCGCAGCGGCGACGTGCGGCCTGATCGCCCGCTCCAGGTGCGTTTTAACCAGCCGATGAACCGCGCCAGCGTGGAAGCCGGCTTTTACCTGCGCGCGCAGGGGCAGGTGGGCAGCACCGTGGCCGGGACGTTCGAGTGGGCAGACGATGGCAAAGGCTTCATGTTCCGGCCCGCCCAACGTCTGCAACTGGATACGCTCTATGAAGCCGGTTTTAACGACGGTGTGATGGGCGAAACCGGCGGCGCGCTGACCGGCTTTACAGCCTGGCAGTTCGCTACCGTGCCGTTCCCGGCCATCGTCGGCACCGACCCGTCCAATGGGCAGACCGGCGTATACCCCTGGGGCAGCTTCACCATCTATTTCGCTTCCCCGATGGATACGGATACGCTGGAGGATAAAATCACCATCGCGCCGGAACCCTGGCGCGCGCCGGACTTTTACTACAGCAGTTGGGACGACAGCTACAACGTCAACTTCCCGATGGAGCCAAGCACCGACTACACCATCACCATCGCGCCCGGCATGGCCGACCTGTACGGTAATGTCATCAGCGCCGAGCGTGTGGTGCGTTTTACGACCGCGCCGTATGACCCGGCGGTGTTGTTGAACGTGCCGGGGGAAGTCGGTTTTTACAACGCCTACAACGAACAGACACAGCTTTTCCTCAAACACCTCAACATCAGCCAGCTTAACCTGCGGCTGTACGGCGTGCAGCTAACCGAGTTTGTGCTGGCGGCGGCGCGCAGCGCCTACAGCCCGGCCAGCGACTATGTAGCCGACCCGGACGAGGTGATCCGCGACTGGCAGCTTCAGGTGCCGTCGCCGGAGAATATCTACCGCTACGAACTGCTGAACCTGAACGCTCAGGACGCGGCGGCGGACTGCCCCGGCGCGCCCAAAAGCCGGCTGAAAGTCGGTGACGTGGCGATTGTCGTCACCGACCCCGACCCGGTGCGCGCCCGCCAATCGCCGCCCGATGGCGCGGTGGTGGAGCAGTTGTACCGCGATTACCAGCTTCCGGTGGTCGGCGGCCCGGTGTGCGCCAACGCTATCGTCTGGTGGGAAGTGCGCCTGCGCGACGACAGCACCGCCTGGGTGGCCGAAGGTCTGGGCGAGGAATATTTCCTGGACGTGCGTATCGCCGCCGACTCGTCGCCGGTCACGGTCATGACCGACGCGGAATCCGGCGCGCTGCCGCCGGGCGTCTACCTGCTGGAAGTTTCGTCGCCGCAGGTGTACAACGGTCGCGTGCAGTCGCACTTTATGATCGTCGGCACGGCGAACCTGACGCTGAAGTATTCGGTGGATAACGTGCTGGTGTGGGCGACCGACGTGCAGACCGGCCAGCCTATCGCAGACGCGCCGGTGATGCTGTATAACGCGGACGGCGCGGTGATAGGCCGGGGCATGACCGACGGCGGCGGCCTGGCGCGTATCAGTATCCCGCGTATGACGAATCTGTACGAGGCGATGGTGGCCGTTCTGCAAACCGATACCCAGTTCGGCATCGGCCACAGCGAATGGACGAGCGGTATCGAAGGCTGGGAATTCGGACAGAGTACCGATTATTATCCGCAGCAGTACCGCACCTATCTGTATACGGACAGGCCGATCTACCGCCCCGACCAGCCGGTTTACTTCCGGGGCGTGGCTCGCTTTAAAGATGACGTGACTTACACGCCGCCGGCATTCTCGACCATCCCGGTCACAATCTACGACGCTAACGGCGAGATCGTTTACGAAGAAACGCTGAGTCTGACGCCGTTTGGCACTTTCAGCGGCCAGTTCGACATCGCCGATGACGCGCCGCTGGGGTACTACCGCATCGAAGCGGAACTGCCCAGGCCGGCAGGCGAGGACTTCTACTATGGCAGCAGCGCCTCGATCTCGTTCGGCGTGGCGGAGTTTCGTCTGCCGGAATTCCAGGTGAACGTGACGCCCACTGCCGGCGAAGTGGCGCAGGGTGATACCATTCAGCTTACGGTGGACAGCCGCTATTTCTTCGGCGGCGTGGTTTCCAACGCCAATGTGGACTATTCGGTGATGGCCGAAGGTTACTACTTTGAGTATGACGGCCCCGGTTATTACAGCTTCACCGACTACGATTACGACAGCGGGCCGAGCGAGTTTTACGGCTTCTACGGCGGCGAGGTCGCCAGCGGGACCGGCACGACCGATGCCGAAGGCAAGCTGGTGATCGAAGTTCCCGCCGAACTGAAGGACAGCACGGAGAGCCAGCGTTTCACCATCGAGGCGGTCGTCAGCGACGAGAGCCAGCAGGTAGTGGCCGGGCGCGCCGAAGTCATCGTCCACAAGGGGCTGATCTACGTGGGCGTGCGACCGGAAGAATACGTCAGCACCGCCGGGCAGGAAACGACCATCAACATCCTGGCGGTAGACTGGGACAGCCAGGGCATCGCCAACCAGGATGTGCAGGTGGAAGTGGTCGAGCGCCGCTGGTCGAGCGTGCAGGAAGAGGACGAAAACGGGCGCACCACCTGGACGTGGGAAGTTGAAGAGATCCCCGTCACCGGCGGCAGCGTCACGACCGACGCGCAGGGCAAGGCGAACTTCGCCTTTACCCCGCCGAGCGGCGGCATCTTCAAGGTGATCGTCACCAGCCGCGATCAGCGTGGTAACGAGGTGGTCGCCTCTACCAGCATGTGGGTGAGCAGCCGCGAGTTCGTTTCCTGGCGGCAGCAGAACAGCAACCGCATTGACCTGATCGCCGACCAGGACGATTACAGTGTGGGCGACACGGCGCAAATCCTCATCACGTCACCGTTCCAGGGCAGCGCCGAGGCGCTGGTCACGGTCGAACGCGGCGACGTGCTGACCGCCGAACGCATCACCCTGACCAGCAATTCGTACATTTATGAACTGCCGATCGCGGCGGATTTCGCGCCGAACGTTTTTGTGAGCGTGTTCCTGGTTAAAGGCGTGGATGAAAACAACCCGGTGGCGGCCTTCCGCATGGGGCTGGTGCAGATCGGCGTGGATAATGCTCAGAAGGAACTGAACATCGAAATCACGCCCGACCGCGAACAGGCCGGCCCGCGCGAAACCGTCACCTACAGCGTGCGCGTCACCGACTACCAGGGCAATCCGGTGCAGGCGGAAGTCGGCATCGGGCTGACCGATCTGGCTTCGCTTTCGATTGCCGATCCCAACAGCGAGCCGATCCTGGGATTCTACTACGGCCAGCAGGGTTTGAGCGTGCGAACCTCCACCGCGCTGACCATCAACGTTGACCAGCTCACCCAGACGGTGCTGGACACCATCAAGGGTGGCGGCGGCGGCGGCGGCGAAGGCGGCATCTTCGACATCCGGCAGGATTTCGTGGATACGGCCTACTGGAACGCGGCGCTCGTGACCGACGCCGCCGGCGTGGCGTCCTTCAGCGTCACCCTGCCGGATAACCTGACCACCTGGCGGCTGGATGCCCGCGCCGTCACCAGCGGCAAGGACGGCCTGACACTGGTGGGCCAAGAGACGTTCGACCTGCTCAGCACCAAACCGCTGCTCATTCGCCCGGTAACGCCGCGTTTTCTGGTGGTGGATGATGCCGTTACACTGGCGGCGGTCGTCAACAACAACACCGGCCAGGATATGGCGGTCGAAGTGTTCATTGAAGGCGAAGGGATAACTTTCCAAGGCGCGGCTTCGCAGACCTTCACCATCCCGTCCGGCGGGCGGCAGCGCGTGAACTGGCCGGTGACGGTGCTGGACGTGCCGGGCGTCAACCTGACGTTTTTCGCCAATGGCAATAATGGCGCTTTCACCGATGCCAGCAAACCGCCGCTGGGTCGCGGCGACGACCGCCTGCTGCCGGTTTACAAGTACGAAGCGCCGGAGACGGTCGGCACGGCGGGCGTGCTGCGCGAGGCCGGCTCGCGGCTGGAGTCCATCAGCCTGCCGCGCCGTTTCGACGTGACCCAGGGCGAACTGACGGTCAAGCTCGATCACTCGCTGGCGGCCACGACGCTCGACAGCCTGGAATACCTGCGCAACTTCCCCTACCAGTGCATCGAACAGACGGTGAGTAAGTTCCTGCCGAACGTGATGACCTACCGCGCCCTGGACGAACTGGGCGTGGCAAACCCGACGCTGAAGGCGCAGCTGGACGCCGGCGTAAACTTCGCCTTGCAGCGGCTGTACGCGCAGCAGAAGGTAGACGGCGGCTGGGGCTGGTACGTGCAGGAACCCAGCAACTCGCTGACGACGGCCTATGCGCTGATCGGCCTGGTGGAAGCCAAAAACGAAGGTTTCGCCGTCAGCGACAGCATCATCAGCCGGGCGCAGAACTACCTGCGGACGACCTTCGTCATACCCGGCCCCAGCGTGGAAACCTGGCGTCTGAACCGGCAGGCCTTCGTGCTGTACGCGCTGGCGCGTTCCGGCGCGCCGGACGTGGCGCGGGCGGCCAACCTGTTCGATGAGCGGGCGCGGCTGCACACCTATGCCAAAGCCTTCCTGGCGCTGACCTTCTACTACGCTAATCCGAACGACACCAGCCGTACCGATACGCTGGTGTCCGACCTGGTGAATGCCGCCGTCCTCAGCGCGACCGGCGCGCACTGGGAAGAAGCCGCGCGCGATTACTGGAACTGGAACACCGACACGCGCACGACGGCCATCGTGCTGGATGCGCTGGTCAAACTGCGCCCGCAGAACGACCTGCTGCCCAACGCCGTCCGCTACCTGATGGTGCAGCGGCAGGCTGACCACTGGGAAACCACCCAGGAAACGGCCTGGGCGGTGATGGCGCTGACGGACTGGATGGTGACGACCGGCGAACTGCAACCGGCCTACCGGTATTCGCTGTCGCTGAACGGCGACAAACTGGCCGAAGGCGCGGCCTCGCCGGACACGGTGCGCGACTCGCAAAAGCTGGTAGTCGAGGTGGCCGACCTGCTGGCCGATCAGGCTAACGAACTGATATTCGGGCGCACCGACGGCCCCGGCGTGCTGTACTACACGGCGCACCTGCGCACCTATCTGCCGGTGCCGGAAATCGAGCCGCTGAACCGAGGGCTGATCGTCGAGCGCCGCTATGTGAGGCCGGGCGACGAGAGCAAAACACCCATCACCGAAGCCCGCGTGGGCGAACTGATCCAGGCGCGGCTGACTATCATCGCACCCAATGACCTGCACTATGTCGTCATTGAAGACCCGATTCCCGCCGGCACAGAGGCCGTTAACCCAGGGCTGGCGACCGAACAGCAGATCGGCACGCGGCCCGGCTTGGACGTGAACGACCCGTTGAGCCGGGGCTGGGGCTGGTGGTGGTTCAGCAGCATCGAGTTCCGTGATGAAAAGGTGGTGCTGTCCGCCGGGTATCTGCCGGCAGGCACATATGAATACGTGTACACCATCCGCACCGGGCTGCCGGGGACGTTCAATGTTATCCCGCCGGTGGGCTACGAGTTCTACTTCCCCGAAGTCTACGGGCGCGGCGCGGGCAGCACCTTCACCGTGCTGCCGGAGGGATAAACGCAGGCGGAGCGAGGTATGTCTCGCCCCGATGGAATGATCGAACGATACGCAGGGGCGGCCCAGCGTGGCCGCCCTCACAGCTCAATCACAGAATCTTGAGGGGAACGTTGCATGTCCGACTCCCTTCAGCCTGTCCGCGAGGCCATTAAAGCGGGCGATAAACGCCGCGCGCGGGAACTGCTGCGCCCGCTGCTGGCGGACGACCCCACCGCCGACACGTGGTTTCTGGCGGCGCAGGCCAGCCCCACCCGTGAACAGGCGATTCGCTTTCTGAACCGGGCGCTGGCGCTTGATCCGACGCACGAACGCGCCGGACGCGCGCTGTCCCGGCTGTCTGCCCCGGCGGACGATGCGCTGCCGCCGCTGGAAAGTCTGGTACAGCCCCCAATCTCAATTCCCGAAACAGCGCTGCCGCCCCTCAAAAAAGCCCGCGCGCAGCGCAGGCGAAGCTCCTGGGCGCTGGTCGGTCTGGCCGGGTCGCTGCTGCTGAGTCTGTCGCTAACGTATGCGGCGCTGACGGCGCTCGGTTCGCCGATTGCCGCGCAGGTGCGCGCCATCCTGGGCGGCGGCCCATCGCAGTCGAGCGAAGGCACGCCGGTTTTCGGCCAGCCCCGGCAGCCAGATTCCGGTGCGCCGGTTATCGGCCAGCCGTCCGGCGGCGGGGACGGCAGCATCGGTTCGTCGCCATCCAGCAGCTTTGTGGTGCGCCCGAACAAAAGCGTTGAACTTAAACGCCAGCAGCCGGTCAGCGATGTGCTGGACGCCGGATTCGCCCACGAATACACCTTCGAGGCGGCGCGCGGCGAAGAGATCGCCGTCGGTGTGCAGTTCCTTTCGCCCACCGCGAAGAAGGTCGGCATGAACGTGGCGGTGATCGGCCCGGACGGCTACAACGCCGAAAGCCGCTGCCAGCGCGACCAGATTCTCACCGACGGGTCGAGCGTGGCGTTCATCTGCACCGTGCATCAAAGCGGCATCTGGAAGCTGCAACTGTTTGGCCGCGACGGCGAAAGCACCGGCGTCTACGTCGTCACCTACGAACGTATGTGAGACAAATGTCCCCCAGATGTGTATCAATCATCCAGAAACAGCCCTCATCTTTGGGGGGTAACGGCTGCCGGTAAACTGTGCTTAGATTTAAAGCAGGCGTTTATGTTGCCACTGTATTTATCTGTTCATCTGTCTCGGAGTTATCGGTCATGGAACGACGCACCTTTGCTATCTGGGCGGTCGCAATCGGCCTGGTACTGGGCGTGCTGGGGAACGTCTTTTTTTACGAGCGGGTGATCGGTTTATCCTTCCCGCTGTTCACCCTGCTCAGCGTGATCGCGGTGCTGGCCGCGCGCCCGGCCAAACAGCCCCTAAACCGGCGCAATCTGTGGCCGCTGATTCCACTGCTGTTTTTTGCGGCGATGGTGGCTGTGCGCGCCGATGGCCTGATTAGCCTGCTGAATATGCTGGCGGCGCTGTCGCTGGGCGGTCTGGTGCTGTTTTACCTGCCGCTGTCGCGCGCCCTGGACGAGGACCCGCTGCTGGAACAGGTAGGCCATACGCTGGAAGTCGGGGTTGAACTGCCGTTCCATGCCGGACGAGAAGTGGGTTTTGCCTGGGATTGGCTGCGGGAGCGGCGCTCCCGGCGCGGCGGCGCGGCGGCCTCGGTGCTGCGTGGGCTGATGTTTGCCTTGCCGGTGCTGGTCGTTTTCGTCTTTCTGCTGGGGTCTGCCGACGCCGTTTTTGCCGATTACGTCAATAAAATCTGGCTGGGTTTGCGCCAGCTTCTTGGTTTGCAGGCGATGAGCGACGCCGTGCCGCGCCTGCTGTTCACCCTGTTTATAGCGGCGCTTGGCGCCGGCGCACTGGGTTACGCCTGGTTTCGCCGGGAGCGCCCGCTTCAGCGACGTTACGTGGCGGTGGGCAGCGCCGTCAGCGAAATACCGCCGGACGAAGAAACCGCTGCCGAGGTGGAAGCCAAAACCAAACCGTCAATTAAACTGGGCATGATCGAAACCGGCATCATCCTGGGCAGCGTGGTGGCACTGTTCGCGGCTTTTGTGTTCATCCAGTTCGCCTACTTCTTCGGCGGGCAGCAGAACATCAGCATCGAAGGGCTGACCTACGCACAGTATGCGCGGCGCGGCTTTTTCGAGCTGGTGGCCGTTTCGGTGCTGACGCTGGGGCTGGCGCTGTGGCTCGACCGCGTGACGGTGCGGCAGGAACGGCGCGAGCAGTTGACCTTCCGGGGGCTGTGTGTGGCGCTGGTCGCGCTGACGACCGTGATGCTGGTATCGGCGTCTCAGCGGATGCTGCTGTACGAGGACGCTTTTGGCTTCACGCAGCTTCGTGTGTATACCCATGTGTTTATGCACTGGTTGGGCGTGCTGTTCATTGTTTTTCTGCTGGCGCTGTTCCGGGTGCGGAAGAATGTCTTTTCGCTGGGATCGCTGCTGGTCATTATCGGCTATCTCGGCACGCTCAACCTGATGAACGTAGACCTGTATATCGCCGACCGCAATATCGCCCGCTACCGCGCCGGGCAGGAACTGGACATTGCTTTCCTCAACATTCTGTCGGTGGATGCCGCCCCGGCCATCATCCCGCTCTACACTGAAGCAGCGGATGACCCGGCGGTGCATGACTGGGCGGGGCAGTGGTTGGTTCGCAAGCTCATTTCGCTGGATAACTTGCGTGAAGGGTATGGCGCGACCGTGTTTTCCGCCAACCTCTCGCGCGAGAGCGCCTGGACGCAGCTCGATGCCGCCCGCGCCACGCTGCCGGAATACGACTCGTCATCCTATTGGTGGTATCAGGGTTCGTATTACGGGTACGAGGGCAGCTATGGCGGCGATTACCGCTCCGGCTGGGACGTGGTGCCGGCGCCGGAGGACGGGCGCTGAGTGCCTGCGGTTGATCTATAGACGGTTCAATTGGCCTGCCTTTCGGATGAATAGTCATTCAGAACATCGGTCATGATCTGCCGCACGAGATCATGGCCGGTTTGATTCCAGTGCGAGTCGCCGAAGAAGTATGGTTCAGTCCCGTTTGCGACAGCATCCTGAAGCAGTGTCGTAAGGTCAACGAAGGTGATGTTTTTCTCCTGAGCCAGTTCGGCGATTACGGCGCGCTGCGCGTCAATGTTCTGCGCCAGCAGCGCCGCCGTTTCGCGCGGGGGACGATCAGGACGAGGCACGACATTGCCTGTCGCGGGCAAATCCCAACTTACGACATGCGCGCTGATGATCTCAAGCTGCGCCTGTACGGATTGCCAACAGGCGTGAAGTTTGGTTGGAATATAAAGCAGCACGAACTGCGCGCCGCCGGCGCGGGCTTCGCCGGCCATTGCTGTGATGGCGTCCCGCGTGATGGCGTAAAACTGGCTCTGCTTAAGAGCCTGGTATGGCACGGTGAAGATGCTGATTTCTTCCTCAAGGAAGGCGCGTTTTTGTCCCCGCGAGTCGATAATGGGCCAGTGGCAGCCTTTAACCAGGAATCGGTCTTTGAAGGCCGAGAGCATATTGTAGATCACCAGAAAGTTGCGCACCGGCTGCTCGGCATACCAGCGCTCGTATCCTTTCCGCGCGCTTCCGTTAAAGAAGAAGGCCCAGTTACCCGTCATATCATTGCCTTCATAATATGCCAGCACGATGACCTGGGGTGAACGCGGCAGCCCATAGGTTTCAAGGATGCGCGATTGTTCCAGGGTGCTGGTGGCGTCCATCCCCAGACCAAGCGTTGAGGGATGTATGTCCTGCCAGAACGGCTTTTCGATACCTCCTGCATAGACAAACGAATCCCCCAATACCACTAGATGAACCTTTTCAGGCCAGGGGGACGGATTACGAAAACCGTATTCGTCACGGGTGTAGGATACAATATAGACCGCATCCTGAGCGGCATCCGGTGGCAGGCAGCTTTTGAAGAACATGTCGCCGGTGCTGCCGCCCTGATAATCGGTGATTTTGAGATAGGGCATGTACTGCCGGAAGCCATTGGGATGGTCGTAGTTCACGCGGTAGATTCGCTCGCCGGCCTGAGGCATACGCGCTGTGATGGATGACGGGATCGAGCCATAAGCAAGCTGGCAGAGCGCCTCCAGCAAAAGCAGGCACAAAACGGTGCTGCCGATGGCTATCATTGGGTTGACGAGCCATCGTCCGGTTTTAGGGCATGATCGGTTAAGCGCGATCAGCAGTGTGCCGAGCGTGAACCAGGGCCAGAGCGCCAGGAACAGCAGCGCCAGCCATCCTCCGGCAGAAAAATCGGCGACAGAAAACTGCCAGAGCGCCAGACTGACCCCTACAGCCCAGGTTGCTAACAGCGCCAGACTGACCAGATATATCAGCGGCAGCCTTCTCAGCGTGATGTCTAAGGCTTTTTGGGCCAGCCGGCCCAAGTCCGTATCAAGAGAAGCGATGAACATGATGGCCGTTACAAGTACAGCCAGGGCTGTGGCGGGCTTAATCCATGCCAGGGCTGCCGGGACAAAGGGCAGGCTGATGATGCCCGCCGCCGCTGTAATGATCTGCCCTGTCGTCATGATGGTTATTGCAGGTGAATGCTGCGTCGGCAGCCGTCGAGGCTGTTCTGTTCTATGAGCCTGAATTTGATGGAACATTGCCTGAGTACCTCGCAGTCATTAAACGGATCCTTCTGGATCCTTCTAAAGGAGCGAAGTTTTTGACTGCAATGCAGGCGAGGATAGGGGCTGTGACGGAAAGGGGGATGATTAACTTCGGAAGCCTTTGTAATTATTATAGTATGATTTCCGTGAAGTGATTAATCATTTAAGACAGAAAAGGGTGAGCGCCTGAGAAAACGCAAGCGCGATCTCAGGACTGTTTCCGCGTGCTGCGATATGAGAAAGGTATGATTATCCCGCTGCGCCCTATGGACAGCAGCCGGGTCTAAATGGATAATGACGCTAGAGGCTGTTATGTACTCTGCCACTCCAGCAGGGCGATGAAACGGCTTTTTACGCCCGCCCGCTTTTTGCCCTCACCCCCGTCCCCTCTCCCGAACAGGCCTTCGGCACCGGGAGCGGGACGAAAACGCACACAAACGCGCTTTCCTCCCCCTCGCCCGGCCAGGAAGTGGCGGTTGGGAGAGGGGGAACGAGGGGGTGAGGGCGAATTGACAGCGCAGAAGGGCATAACACGCTCTAATGAAAGCGTTCACGGAGATGATGCTGTGGGGGTGCTGCTGGCCGCCGCCGGTGTTCTGTTCGCTGTGCTGTTGGCGGGGAATACATTGCTGCAAACCGTCCGCCGCCAGGAGCGAATTGGTTTTATCAACACGCTGCTGGCCTTCCTGACGGCACTGCTGCCGCTGGCCGGGTTGATCGCCGCCACCGTGACGGGGCGTTTCGTGCGGCTGCCCTATGCGCTGTCGTTAGGCTCGGCAGGGCTGCTCGGCCTGGTCGGTCTGGTCGTGTTGGCGGTAGAAGCGCGCCGCCCGAACGGGCTGAAAAATTCGCGCGGGGCGCTGACGTTGGGCGTTGGCGTGCTGGTGGCCGTCGCTACCGTGACCGTCCCGCTGACGGCGGAACACCTGCTAATTACGCCGACGCCGTTCACGCTGCTGGGCGTCACCAGCCCGTCGCCGGTTTACACGCCGACCCCGGCGCAGACGGCCACGCCGACTTTGACCTGGACGCCCACTTTCACCCGTACCCCGCGCCCGACGGCCACACCCACGCGCCCGCTGTTCGCCTCTGACACCCCCACGCCAACCACGCCGGCTTTTGGTTCGTGTGCGGCAGTCGTCAATTACAATCTGAATCTGCGGGGCGGGCCATCCACCGGGGCGGCGGTTCTGGCGTCCATCCCGTTTAATACCCCGCTGACCATCCTGGGGCGCAGCGCCGACTCGGTCTGGTGGTATACCACCTACCAGGGGCAGGAAGGCTGGGTGGCCGGGGAATATCTGACGCTAGAGGCCGGATGCGCCGGTTTGCCGGAACGCCCACAATAGCGGGCTGCGCTTCAGTCGGCGGCTGCCGCAGCGTCCTGGGTTTGCGGCTGCGCTTCGTCGTCTTTGAGTTTCATCACGCGGAAGGATTCGGCGTAGGCATAACCGTGTTTTTGGCCTTCTTCGGCGGCCCACTTCCGCACCATGTCCGCCACTTCCGGCCCGACCTGCGAACGGTGGCACAGCAGCGATTCCACTTTACGTTCGATGGTCGCGCTGATGTCCACGACTGTATCGGTGTTGTCGGAAAACATGATCCACAGTTCGTCCACGTCGTGCGGCTCGTAGCCTTCGGCCAGCAGCTCGCGGAAGATGGGGCGTGTCCCGGCGCTGGGGAAGGTCGCGTAAACAGCGGCCTCGGCGGCGGCGCGGTGGTCGGGATGGTTGATGTAATAATTGCCGGCGAAAACCATCGTCGGGTCGCTGCAAACGACGCGCTGGGGTTTCAACTCGCGGATCAGGCGGGTCAGGTCGCGGCGCAGTTCCAGCGTGGGCTGGAGCGTGCCGTCCAGGTAGCCCAGGAAGCGCACGTCGCTCACGCCGACAACAGCTGCTGCCTGACGCTGTTCGGCCTCGCGCGTGCGCACCAGTTCGTCCAGGTCGGCATCCGGTGTATTGCTGCCCGCCGAGCCATCGGTGACGATGCAGTACGTGACCTGATGGCCTTCATCCGTCCAGCGGGCCACGCTGCCTGCCAGGCCAAACTCGATGTCGTCGGGGTGGGCGGCAATAACCAGGATTCGTAGAGATGCCATAAATCGCTTCAACCTCCATTCCAGCACAATCGGCGGGCAATCATAACACGAGAGCGGAATGGGGAAAAGTGCGAGCGATCAGCCGGTTTTTTCCGGGTTCAGGCGTTCGATGTCCGCCAGGGCTTCCCCGGCGAAGCGGCACAACAGCCCCAGCAGCGCCAGGTCGGAATCATCGAAAGGCTGGTCGCCGGGTTTGTTCAGCACCTCGATCACGCCATACACCCGGCGGTCGCCGATCAACGGCGCAGCGGCAATAGACTGGGTGTGGAATGTAAACTGCTCATCAACGGTATGCGAGAAACGCGGGTCGCGGCGCACATCGCGCACCAGAGTGGGCTGGGCGTTGGTGACTACCCAACCGGCGATACCCTCGTTGGCCGGGATGCGGTAGCCTTTGAGATTGGTCGCCAGCGCGCCGCGCACCAGGACGAATACGATTTCATTGGTTTCGTCGTCCAGCAGCATCAACGAGCCGTCGGGCGCATTCAGCAGGTTCATCGCGCGGGTGAAGATGTCGTCCAACAGCGGCAGCAGTTCGGCGTCACTGGTGACGGTGTGCGCGGCGCGAGTCAGGTCACTCAAAATCTGGACGAACTCGCGCAGATTGTTCAGTTCTTCCTGCAATTGTTCATTTTCGGCCTGCAAGCGGGCGTTTTCGCGCCGCATGATGGCAACGGGATTCGTGACCATCGGGTAAATCTCCGCATTTCAACAACTATTTTTCTCATTGTAACGATATTTTTACAGCGCGCGAACCGACGGTTAGGGTACGGTTAGAAGACGGCGGCGCCAAGCGCCATACCGATGAGCGCGCTGAGGTAGCCCTCCAGGGCGTTGAAGGAGTAGTGCCGCTGCGCGATGGCATAGTTGTGGGTGACGATTTCGGCGGCATGGGCGGCATCTTCCAGCAGGCGCGCGGCCTGCCGCACCGTATCATCGGTGATGAAGTCTTCAAAAGCGACCACGCGAAAACCTTTCGGCTGGATGTCGGCCTTGAAGATTTCGCAGCTGCTCATGACCAGGGGACGGCGGTAATAGCTGGTTTCGAGAAAAAGCACTGCCGAAGCCCTCCACGCATGGGGGGTAAGTGACCAAATTGGCCTGGTGATAGATGTCCGCCAGCGAAAAAACAGCCTTGCCGTTATTGGCCGGACGGCGCATGTAGTTAACATGGTCGGGGGCGAACAGCGTCCGCACGCCCAGCGCCTCGCTGTACTCGCGCAGGAAATCGGCATAAGCCTGTTGATTGCCGGCCATGCCGCGCTACCCGTCACCTGCGCCCGCGCCCACGTTTCGGTTTATCGTATTCTTCATCGTACACGTCTTCGACGACTTCTTCCAGTTCGCCGTCTTCGGTCAGCCGCACGCGGTGGTCGCGTTTCGGCTTGGCGTCGTAGTAGGCTTCGGCGCGGCGCTGGCGTTCGCGTTCCAGTTCTGCCTGCACCAGCCGTTCGCGTTTTTCCGCGCCCGGCCCGTATTTATTATAATATTCCATAAAATTCGCCACCACGCCGATGCCCCAGAAAAAAGTGATGAAAATCGGCCAGGGAAAGCCCAGATCACCAACAGGAAGCTGGCCGTTTTCGAAGATGGCGGCGAACAGGTCTTGCGCGCCGGCCCACATGCCCCAGAACACCAGGTTCATGACGATGTAAATCACCAGGTGGATGATAAAACCGTTGCGTTCCTCGAATTTCTTTTCGATGCGGCGGCGCACGCGCTCCTCATCGGAAACCGGTTTCTTGTTTTCGTCAACCGCTTCCTGGATCGAGCGCACAATTTCGGCCATCACCCCGCCGCCGCGACGGACGCCCTGTTCGATTTTTTGCCCCACGTCATTCCAGTTGACGCCGCCCATATCTATGCGCGCTTCGACGCGGGGCGGCGCGGGTGGATGCGGCGGAACCGGGGACGGGACGCTGATATACCGCTTCTGGTCGCTGCTGCCCGCGCGGGGTACCTGATCGGTGATCGTCGGCGAGTCGTCCATCACCTGTGGGCGCAGGGGGGACATCGCCCGCAGACCGGATTCGCTCAATGCCTGCCGGAAATCGGCCATCAGGTCGGCGGCGGACTCGTATCGCTCCGCCGGGTTTTTCGCCAGCGCCTTGACCAGCACGCGCTCCACCGCCGGCGGCACGTCCGGGTTGAGTTCGCCGGGCATCGGCAGCGGGCTGTAAATATGGTCGTGGACGATGGCATAGGGTGTATCGGCGTTAAACGGCACGCGCCCGACCACCATCTCGTACAGGATGACGCCGAACGAATACACATCGGTGCGGGAGTCCAGGTTGCGCTCGCCGCGCGCCTGTTCTGGCGAGATGTACTGGGGCGTGCCGAGGATCATATCCTGGCTCATGGTGGATTCGCCGGCCTGGGCAATGCGCGCCAACCCGAAGTCGGTCAGGTAGGGTGTGCCAGAAGCGTCCAGGACGATGTTCGAGGGTTTGATGTCCCGGTGCAGTACGCCGCGCTGGTGCGCGTAGGTCAGCGCGTCGGCGATGGGCGTCATGATCTGCGCGACCTGCTCCAGCGGCAGCGGGCCGGCGGACAGCGTAGATTTGAGCGTGCGCCCCTCGATGTATTTCATCACCAGGTAGGGCTGGCCTTCGGTTTCGGCGTAGTCGTAGACCGGCACGATGTGGGGGTGTTCCAGCTTGGCGACGATCTGGGCCTCGCGCTCGAAGCGGGTCTGAAAATTTGGGTCTTCCAGGAAAGCCTGGTGCATGACCTTAATGGCAACATGGCGGTCGAGTTTGGCATGATAGGCTTTGTACACGCTTGCCATGCCGCCCTGCCCAAGCTGCCCCACGATCTGATACGGGCCGACCATCTGCCCTTCGTACAATGCCATACCTGCCCCTCGCAAACCTGTTTATGCGCACTATTGTGGATTATAGACGACATGCGGCGGGCGTTCAATTAACCCCGCTTGTATTTCTCTTCGGCTTCCCATTCCTCTTCGATCACATCCAGCAGTTCGCCCTCGTCGGACAGCCGCAGATGTTGGCTGCGTTTGGGTTTGTCCGCTTCGTAAAAACGGCTGCGCTCACGTTCGATTTCGCGTTCAATGGCACTATCGCTCATCTCCGCGAACAAAATTTGCAGGCCGTGAATCAGCACCACCAGCCCCCACGCGCCGGCGATCAGCGCCAGCGCCATGCCTGGCAGGCGCAGCGCCCACAAACCGCCGACGATCACCAGATACATCACGATATGCGCTGCCAGTTCGTAGCGGCGGTGGAAGCGGCGCTCCACCCGCTGCCGGATCGAATCAAAATCCGGCTTGCCCTCCGGGAAGGCAGCCTCAGCCGCGCGCTGCTTTTTGGCGTTGATGCTCCGTGTTTTCATCGTCGCCAGCGCCATGACAACCATGAAGATGATGACCAGGAAAATGAGTTCCACCACGCCGAATACCATCATATTGCCCCCGTCCCTAAAGAATCTGCCGGCGCGGTGTTTCGTCCGGCCACTACCCGGCTGCGCGCCAGTTCGTAGTCAGCCGGATGTCGTTCGTCCATCAGCAGCCTTTCCAAGTCTTATTTTCTTGTACGCAAAATGAGGTATTCGGGTTGTGAATTAGTCCCGGTTGCGGTCTTCATCCCAACGAATAAGTTCCGCCAGGAAGCTGTCTACCCAGATGTAGGTGAAGCCGACCAGCGCCGGGGGCAGCAGCAGGCCGGCCAGGCCGAACGCCCGGCTGAAGGCGAAGGAAAACAGCGCGATCACCAGGCCGAAAAAGGCGAATATGCAGCCGCGATAGAGCCTCATGGGAGTGCCTCCCGCTAAACCATTTCCACCTTTATGTATACACCGCTCGTCGAAAATGTGTTCAAAATCCGGCCATCAGGGCAGGGCGGCCTGGGCGACCCCGCGCCGCCCGTTGGAGCGCCACAGTGGGTCGTCGGCGTCCAGGCGTTCGGCCATCCCCGGCGGCAGGCCGGCGATGGTGTCACTTTTGAGCGTTCGCAGCGCCGCCGCCGGCGCGGGCAGGTATCCGGTCATCACGCCGAAGGGCGTGGCGGGTGGCCACAGCGCATCCCCGGACAGCCGGCGGTAGTTGGCGTCCCCCTTGAAGATAAGCAGCCGCGCGCCGGCGAACAGGTCAGCCAGGCGGGGCGGCAGTTCGCGCAGCAGGCGGCTGCTGTTCCAGAACAGATCGGGGGCCAGGCGCAGGTGGCCTTCATCCAGAGCAGCCTTCAGGCGGTTGCCCAGGCGGTCGCCGCGTCCGCGCAGGTGTTCGATTAACCAGCGTACATCGTCTGCTGTCGCGTCGCTGACGAAAGTCGGATGAAACTTGAGGTGTAAAAAAACCTGCGGCTGCGACTCCAGCAGCTCCCCGACGAGCGCCAGATCCATCAGCAGTTCCGTCCCGGCGTTGTCGGCGATGATGTGAACGGCACCCGGCTGGCGCAGCAGATAGGCGGCGATGGCGGCGCGGTCGTCCACCAGCAGATCATCGTCCTGGACGTGCGCGCCATGCGCGGCGGCGGCGGTGTAGCTCAGGTCAATGCGGTTGCCCCACAGGGCGAAATCCAGCATCAGCGCCAGCCGTTCTTCCGGCGCGCCGTTCACTGCCGAAGCGCGTTCAAGCATGTCCCAGGGCGTTTGCCCGGCGTACTCCTCCATCTTCTTTGGCAGGAAAGGGTCGCGCCCGGTCTCCCACCAGCGAACCGCCTGAATGACGTGGCGATAGCAGAACGTCTCGGCAAAAAACCAGGCTGTCTGCTGCCAGGTGCGGCCCTCACGCCGCGTGTAGTGGTCGTAGGCGGCGTGCCAGTCGTCGTAGTCCGGGGCGGGCAGGTCGAGCCTGGGCATCTCGCGGTCGCTTTCCATGTCATCGGCTAGTCGTTTGAGGGCGTCCTTCATGGCCGGCGTGTAGTCCGGGTTGATAGCGGCTATCTCGCGGGCGATGCCGGGCAGCCGGATGCTCATGGTATGGTGCGCGAAAGCATTGCTGGTATCGGTGCGAACCATCGGGAGGTCTGTAGTCATGCGTTTTTATCCTGCCAGAGAACAATCGAACAATTCAGGGTTTTGCAGCGTGGTTACGCCGCTGCCGGCGTAATCAGCAGCACGCAGCCGCACACGGAAATCTGCCGGTAGGATGCCCCCAGGCCGGCGGCGCGCAGGGCGGGTATAGCTTCGTCGGCGATCCAGTAAAATTCCTCATCCCATTGGTCGGCCCACTGCCGGCGGGCGGCGTCCCGCGCGGGCGCGTCCGGGAAGCCGATGTCCCCGATGACGATACGCCCGTCCGGCGCGAGATGGTCAGAAGCCAGCCGCCGCAGCAGTTGAATTTTGGCCGGCAGATCAAACTCGTGAAACGTGTAGGTAGAGGCCACGCGGTCGAACCGGCGGTTCAGTTCCGGCGGCCAGTCGCCCAGTAAATCCACCTGCACGAAACGCGCCGCCGGGACGTGGAGGCGCGCGCGGGCCAGCATCTCGGCGGAAAAATCCGTTCCCAGGACGTCGCAGCCCAGCGCGGCAAAACGCGCCGTCAGGCTGCCCGTGCCGCTGCCCAGTTCGAGCAGGCTCAGGCCGGGGCGGGCTTCCGCCAGGCCGACAACGCTATCCAGCACGCGCGCGTACCCGGCGAACGGGAACGACTCGTCGGCGTCGGACTGCCGCACGTCACGGTCATAATCGGCAGCCCAGCGATCAAAGTTCTGTGCGGGGTTAAGGCTCATGGCTATCAAACGCTCCCGATCAGCGGCTGTAAGCTCCGGCGCTGGCGCAAAAAAACGGGGTGGGCTTATCAACCCACCCCGCGAGTATAACCCGGCGCGGCCATCCCTCACCAGTCCCGAATCGGCAGCCTCTATTCACCGACCGGCGCGTTCTGCGCCAGGAATTTCAGCAGGTCGGCATTGAAGGCGTCGGCGGTTTCCTCCTGCGGCAGATGGCCGGTGTTGGGGTAGGTGACGTAGGTGGCCTGCGGCAGCAGTTCGCGCAGGCGCTCCCCCACGCTGACCGGCACCCAGGTGTCGTTCTGCCCCCAGGCGATCATCACCGGCGCGGTGAAGGCAGCGATCTGTTCGGCGGTGATGGGATCGTTCGGGAACGCGCCGCCCTTGAGCTGGTCGAGCAGGGCTTCATCCCAGCCAACGACCCGAAGCTGGCGGCTGTAACCTTCGGCAGCCTCCGGCGTCATAAAGGCCGGGTCGTAATAAGCCGACTTGAGAATATTGGCGGCGAAATCCGGTTTGACGAAGGCGCGAATCCCGATCTGCGCCCAGCGAGCGAAAGGCGGAAAATCCAGCAGCGTGCCGACAACCGGCGGCAGCCCCAGCGCCCCCGTAACGCGCCCGCCGCCCTGACCGTCCGGGGGCGGGTCGTCGGTGGGGCGCAGCGCCGCCGACACGAACACCAGCGCCTTGACGCGCTCCGGGTAATGAGCGGCGAAATAACCGATCACGCCGCCGCCCTGGCTCTGCCCGACCAGGACGGCGCTTTCGAGGCCGAGTTCGTCCATCACGCGGGCGGTGAAGTCGGCCAGCGCCGACGGGCTGTAGGGGATGTTCGCGCCGGTTTTGGTGGACAGCCCGTAAGGCGGGCGGTCAAAGGCGATGGCGCGGTAGCCGGCTTCGGCCAGCACGTCCTGGTTAAAACGCCAGGTGAAGGTCGAAGCGCCCCAGCCGTGCAGCAGCAGCACCGGCGTGCCGTCTTCTGGGCCGCGCGCCAGGACGTAAGTCGAAAGGCCGTCTACGGTGATGAAAAAGCCGTCTGGCTCGGCCAGCGAGGCCGCCTCCACGCCGACCGGCGGCAGGGGCAGCAGCAGCGGGCCGATCAACAGCACCAGCAGGATAAAAAAGAGCAGCCGGATGATTCGCCGTTTTCGCATGATATGTGTTTCCCCAATCGTTAATCGTCTCGACAGCCGGGAAATCCGCAACCAATTGTTACGATGCGTCGCCCTGATTTTGCCGCGCCGCGCCGAACGCCGCCAGCGCCCGCTCCCGCGCGAAAGCGTGATCTGCAATCGGCGGCGGGTAATCACGCGGCGGGCTGTCCATCGTCCAGGGCGCATGGATGAACGGCAGCGGCACGCCGCGCAGTTCCGGCAGCCAGCGCCGGATATAAGCGCCGTCGGGGTCGAACTTCTGCGACTGCGACACGGGGTTAAACACGCGAAAGTACGGCTGCGCATCCGTCCCGGTGCCGGCAGTCCACTGCCAGCCGCCGTTATTCTGCGCCGGGTCGCCGTCAATCAGCCATTGCATGAAAAAGCGTTCGCCTGCCTGCCAGTTGATGAGCAGGTCTTTTGTCAGAAAGCTGGCGGCGATCATGCGGGCGCGGTTGGGCATCCAGCCCATGTGCTGAAGCTGGCGCATGGCGGCGTCCACCACCGGATAACCCGTCCGGCCTTCTGTCCAGGCTTGCAGATCGTTCGGCTCATCCCGCCATTGTAGGACGTCATATTCGGGGCGGAAGTTGCCGTCCAGGGCATGAGGATGAAAGTGCAGGATGTGGGCGTAAAATTCCCGCCAGATCAACTCACCGATGTACTGCTCCACCGACCGGCGTGCTTCCGGCGTGCCGGCCTCGCGGTAGGCTTCGCGCGCCGCCCAGTAAACCTGCCGGGGCGAGATCAGGCCGAAGCGAAAATAGGGCGACAGGAACGACCAGCCGCCGCGCGTGTCGTCGTCCGGGTCGGAAGCCAGCCGGTCGCGCCCGGTCTGATAGTTGTGGATGCGCCGCGCCAGGAAATCATACAGGCGGCGTTGGGCGGCTTCTTCGCCGGCTTCGGGCGTTTTAAAGTTGCCGTCAAAACCGAGCGCCGCCAGAGTCGGCAGATCGTCAAACGGCAGGGACAGGCCGCCTGCCGGGATAAAACAGTCGCCCGGCTGACCCACCGGCAGCGTTTTGTTCAGCGTCAGCCACTTCTTTTTGAAGGGCGTGAAGACGGCAAAGGGCGTCTGGTCGGGTTTGAGGACAGCGCCGGGCGGGTGCAGCAGGCCATCATCAAAAACATAAACCGGGATGTTCAGCATCCGTTTGATGTCTTCGTCTCGGCGCAAGGCGTAGGGCGTGTAGTCCCGGTTGAGGTAAACCGCCGCCGCGCCGGTCTGTGCGGCCAGTTCCGCCAGCACGCGGCGCGGGCTGCCCTGCCGGATCAGCAGGCGCGCCCCCTGCCGGCGCAGGCGAGCGTCCAGCGCCGCCAGCGTTTTTATCAGCCACGCCAGGCGCGGCACGCCGAAGTAGCGTCCCCGCAAAATAGCCGGATCGAAGATGAACACCGGGATAACCGGCGCGCCCGTTCGCGCGGCGGCGTCCAGCGCCAGATTATCGGTCAGCCGCAGATCACGGCGAAACCAGTGAATGACCGGTGCGGCCATCGTGTGAACTCCATGTTGAACGATCCGGTAGAGTGTCAGAAGCTGGACTCGGCGCGCGGGCGCAGCGGGAAAATCCGCCGGTCGCGTCTCATCGGCAGTGCGCGTTCCACGTCCGCCGCCACGCGCAGCGCCCCCAGCGTGACACCCGCGGTAGACTGGCCGGGGAAAATCGAGTCGCCCACCAGACGCAGATTGCGGATTCCGGTGCGCGGGCCGCGCGCGGCCAACAGGGACGTTTGCGGCTGGCCGCCGACCATGCCCAGGTGACGGTCGGTATAAAACTGGTACGTCACGGGGCTGCCCGGCAGCAGCAGACGGACGCTCGACCGGAAGCCGGGCAGGGCGTTTTCGATGGCGCTTAACAAACGTTCGGCGTATTCGTCCTTGCGGGCGCTGTAGGCGGCGGGGTCGCGTTCCAGCGCGTCCCACCAGGGCTGCACCGCCGTATGCGTGGTGATGGTGGCGGCGCGGTGTCCGGCAGGGGCGCGGGTCTCGTCCCAGGTGGGCGACAGCGAAATGAAGATACTGCGCCCTTCGCCCAGCGGGCCATCCATGTCGGTGATGATCTGGTGATGATCGGGCCAGTCCGCCGGTATCGAAGCAGCGTCCAGGCCGACGTGCAGCGCGAATGCGCCCCAACCGGGACGGCGGCGGCCCACCTCACGGCGCAGGTGGCGCGGGCTGGAGTCGCCCAGCAGCGCGTCCAGCGACCAGGGCGTGAGGTTCGCTACCACAAAATCGGCGGGCAGCCATTGGTCGCGTCCGGCGCGCCGGCCTTCACGAACGGTGAGGCCGGTCACACGCCCGCCTGCAACGCGAATTGTCGTCACCCGGCGGCGGTACAGGATTTGCCCGCCCAACGCCTTTATCCGGCTGACCAGCGTTTCCGCCAGCCCGCCGATGCCGCCCTGGACGTGATAAACGCCCTGGCGCGCCAGATCGAGGGCGGTGGCGCTGTACAGCGCATTGGCATGGCGGGAAGTGGTCTGCGCGGAGATGAGAAGCTGCGCGTCAATAAAACGGGTAAATGCTGCATCCTGGGCCAGCCCGTGCTGCTGCAACCAGTGGTTAGTTGACCGAAATGCCATCGGGAGGAGAAGCAAATCTTGGGGTAGGTTCAACAGACCAACACGGGCCAGCTTAAGGATGTCTTGATGGTCGGTCGGGGGCCAGGGCAAACCCTGCGCCGATAGCGACCAACCCAGATCAGCAATTCGGGACTGCGCCTTCCAGAAGCCCTCGCTGGCCGGGAAGTTGCGCAGCACATCGGCATAATCCTGCGTCAGGGCGATTTTTCGATCCGGCAGATGCACGACCCAGGCGGGGTCGTGGCGGCGCACCGGCCACGTTATGTCCAGCCGCTCGCCGGCGATGTGGTGCGGACCGTCCGGCTGAAAGCCGCCGGCGACAGTCGCTCCGGCATCGAAGCGATAGCCCTGATGGGTGAAGGTTCCGGCACAGCCGCCGGGATAGGCCTGCGCTTCCAGCACTGTGACCCGGTAACCGGCCTGCGCCAACAGGGCGGCGGTTGTCAGCCCACCGATGCCGGCGCCGATAACGATAACCTGAACGGAAGAAACTGCCATAACGCCTCATTACGATAGTTTCATTATAGGTAGATTGCCAAATATTTGTCAATATATTGACGAGGTACTGTCAAATCCTTTAACCGTTTTCTCAAGTGCAGACGGCGCGTTTCGACCCGCCGTTAAGCAACGTTCCCCATGCTTCTGCGTATAATGGGTAAGACGTGGAGGAGCGAGTTATGGCAAACATCTTCGATACGCTGATTACCGTAGTCGTCGGGACGATCACCGGAGTGACGCGCGCGGTGGGTGATGCGGTGGCGGGCTTGCAGGATTTCTTTTATATCAAGGTGTCCGGCATGTCATTTATCGTCCTGGGCGCGCGGCAGACCGGCAAAACCACGCTGATCGAGTGGCTGCGGCGGAATATGTCGTCGCTGGACGATTTTCAGCCCGACCCGACCGCCGCCGGCGGCGACGCGCTGCCAGACTTCATGTCCCAGGTGGGCGACACCTATATGAAGCTGAAGCCGAACCGCGACGTAGGCGGTGAGTATGCCATGTGGGAAACCGACTGGATTGAGTTATTTCGGGAAGCGCAGCCCAGGGGCATCCTGTTCCTGATTGACCACACCGACGTGCATCTGCAAAAGGACGCGCTGAACTTCGTGCTGCAAATGATCGAGGATGAACCCGCCGCGCGCCGCAACCTGAAGGCTTTTTACATCCTGGTCAACAAGGCCGACCTGTGGAGCGGCGAAACCACACTGGAAGAAATCGTCCATCACTATCGCAACGAGCAGCGGCGGCTGAAAGGCCAGGCCGAACGGCTGGGTTATAAATGGTACATCAGCGACGGCAGCCTGGTCAGCGGGCGCGGCGTGCCAGACCTGATGCGAAAATTCTTCAACGCCATTCGCCCCCGCCCCCAGGCGAGCTGACGGCGCAGAAAGCCGAGAAAACCCATGCAGCCGCTTGTCCTGGAATATGTATTTGAAGGCCACCAGCGCGGGTACAACTTCACCTCGCCGACGCGGGGCTACAGCGACTCGACCCTGAAGGCTATCTGGCGCAGCGCCATGCCGCGCGGCCAGGGCTGGGCGGCCTATACCGGCGCGCGTTCGCTCAAAAGTTTCGCGCTGGAAGATGGGCGGCTGGCGCTTTCGGAAGTGACCGTCACCGACCAGCGCGACGAAAGCGGGCGGGGCGGTATCCGGCGGGCGGTCATTCAGGTGATGTATCCCGGCGCTTACGCCGAATACCTCAAAGACCGTCTGCGGCGTTTCCCGGCTTCGGTGCGGGTAGCGGTTGACCGCTGGCCGTCGTTCGGTCAGCGCAGGCAGTTGTTCGAGTGTGCGCGCCCCCGGCTGCGGGGCAATTTGCAGATCGTCTGTGCCTACCCGTACCAGACCCCCGAAAGTTGGCAGATCGCGGAAGCCATTTTGCTCAAGCTGGCGTTAATGCCGGGCCTGCTGCTGCGGTCGGGTTTTCTGCCCTTTACCACGCTGGCGCTGGATAACCGCGACGAGTCGGCGCTGGTGGCGCTGCCTGCCGACCGCGCCGCCCGACTGGACGGCGTGCCGGTCATCACGCTTTAGTCCGCCCTGGACTCGTTGGCTTCGGCCTCCAAACCGGCGCTGTTCGGAATCCGCACTCGTATACATGTCGCTTTGCCGGGCGCGCTGTGCATATAAAACGCGCCGTTTAACGAAGTGGTATATTCCCGCATGGGCATCAGCAAGTCCATCACTACCGGCACAACGCCAGCAGATCATCCAGGTGGGCGGTAGCAAGACAGACGGTTGTATCCGCTGCGCCGTAGTAAATCTTAACCTCGCCATCGGGTTCGAGAATCAGGCCGCAGGGGAAAATCACGTTGTTACGGAAGCCGCCGTCCACCTCGTAGGGCGCTTCGGGGATCATCAGCGGCTGGCGGCTGATGCCGAGGATGCGCGCCGGGTTGTCCACGTCGAGCAGCATCAGCCCCGCCGTGTACCGTTTCGTCCAGCTTTCCTCCCAGCCGTTTTTGCCGCGCGTTGGGTCTATGTCTACGGCGTGGAAGGCGACCAGCCACCCGGCGGGCGTTTTCACCGGCGGCGCGCCAGGGCCGATTTTGGCGTTAGCGAACGGCACGTCCTCCACGCCCAGCAGCAGCCGGGTATCACCCCAGTAGCGTAAATCCGGCGAGGCGGACAGCCAGATGTCGAACCACTCCTTGACGAACGGGCGGCCATAAACCGGGAACGGGCGCTCCAGGCGCAGGTAGCGCCCGCCCACTTTTTCCGGGAACAGCGCCAGATTACGGTTGTCCGGTGCGGTCAGGTGCAACACATCGAAGCGGCGGAAATCGTCGGTGGCGGCGATGCCGCCGCGAATGCCGTGCAGCGTATCCAGCGCGAAACACACCAGCGGGCGGTCTTCGATCACCGTCAGGCGCGGGTCGTAAACGCGCAGCACGTCGCCGTCCGCCCACTGCCATACCGGCGCGGCTTCGACCGTCCAGCGCAGGCCGTCGTCGCTGAAGGCCAGCCCGATATTGGTGCCGTCCAGCCGCCGGTCTTGCGGCGAGCCGTAGTCGTTGCGGAACAGCATCACATAGCGTCCCGCGAATTTAACGACGCCGGCGTTAAAAACCAGCGCCGAAGGGTACGGCACGTCGCGGGCAGACAGGATAGGGTTGGCCGGGTGGCGCTGGATGATCGGATTTGAGTCGGTCAAGGAAAAACGCCTTATCTCAGGCAGCTTTCAGGCGTGCCGGTTCGATGTTGACCAGGCGGTGACTGAAGGCCGTGTAGTAAACAATATAACGCCGACCGTTCAGCAGCGCATTATAACCGCCGGGCTTCACTTTGAATTTCAGATGGTCTATCCGGTACAGGCAGGTTTTAGCGTCTTTTGGCGTCTCCCGGTTCGACACCTCCCGGTAGCCGGTTTCGTCAGCCACCATAACCGAACGTTTGACGATACCTTCCCGCGAAAGCACCCGCCCGATGATCGCGTCCAGCAGGCGGCGGAAGGTGAGCAGTAAGATCAGCGCGCCAAAACCGACCAGCGCCAGCAGCACTATCTGCGGGTTTTCCAGCAGCGACCCGTTTTGCGGCACGATCAGCAGGATAAAACCGATGAAAACCGCTCCCCATGCCACAGCCAGAATTTTCCCCGGCCCGACTACCAGCAGCCCCACCCGCTGCCGCAGCGAAAGCCAGCCGGCCTGGTTAAGCGACAGCGCCGCGCCGTCGAACCGGTTGCCGCGCACCAATGCCTGCCACAGATATTCATCGCTGTCGGCGGGCGTGCCGGTGGACTGTGCAGAAAGCGCCCAGCGCGTGCCTTTTAGCACATACAGGCAGTAGCGCCCCGGCTTGATTCCGGCCAGTTTGTAAAGCGGCTTCAGCCGTCCCCGGCCATAACCCAGGATAACATACTGTCCGCCCCGAAATGTAATCTCGCCGTCAACCGGCTCGACCTCTACTCCGGCATCGAGTCGTTGCTGCACCGGCGCAGCTTTAATGCGCTGGTAGATGACGCCGAGTCCCACCACCGCCAGCGCCGCGCCAACGCATGATATACCCGCTGCTGCCACCTGGACATCGGTACTCATGCCGATTTGTCTGGTCAGAACCAGTGCGCCCGGACCAAACAAAACCGCCGCCAGAAACGCCAGTAAAAAAATATAGACCGTAAAATCATAATGACGCAGCAGCGCCGCGCGCTGCTCCCCGGTGATAGTTCCTTCCTGGTTGCTTTTTAAACCGCCAGCATCCACCAGTGCCATTCCACACTCCTTGTTAACGTTCGACGGCAAGAGTGCAGGGACATGCCTTCTAATATTTTCGGCCTGGGTTCCAGGCGGGTCACTGACTTTCGAAGTCAGGCTCCTCAATTTATTATAACGCCGTAAAACAAAACAGCGCAAGACACTGCTTGCGCTGTTCGACCTTACGCGGAATTGGGCGGCTGCTTAAAAGCGGCTGCGGCGTGAATCGGGGCGGCTGTCGCGGCGCTGGCCGCCGCCAAAACCACCGGAACGCTCTTCGCGCGGGCGGGCTTCGTTAACCGTCAGGGCGCGGTTTTCAAAGTTATGGCCGTTAAACCGCTTGATAGCTTCCTGAGCCTGCTCTTCGGTTTCCATCTCGACGAAGCCGAAACCCTTCGAGCGGCCTGTTTCGCGGTCGGTAATCAGCGTGACTTCGGCGACTTTGCCGACCTGGGAAAACAGCGTTTGTAACTGTTCCTGCGTCGTGCTGTAAGACAGATTGCCAACGTACAACTTCTTTGCCATTGTGGCGAACTCCATGTATCAGAAATATGCGATTGATAGAGCAGGAAAGTTGGCGTGGCAAACCATGCAGGAGCGGAAAAAGCGGCGCACAATGCAGTCAGACCAAGAACTATGCATACCCTACCGTGGTATAGTATCGCACACTTTGCGCGGGTTGTACAGGGGCAGTTCTGTGAAAAGCCCTTAAAGCATCTGTGGATAGTTTTAAGGCTCGTTTATGGTGCGGCGGGTCGCCGGAGGAACAGCGCCGTGCGCGTCACTTCCACGCAGACTGCGCCGTCCTGGTTGCGCCCGGTGTGTTTCATCGTTACCAGCCCGGCGTTGGGGTTGGACTGGCTGTCTCGCTTGCTCAGAATTTCCGTCTCCACGTACAGCGTATCGCCATGAAAGAGCGGGTGCGGGTGGTTGACCTGTTCGTAACCCAGGTTGGCAATAATCGTCCCCTGCGTTAAGTCGGCCACCGTCAGGCCGACGACCAGCCCCATCGAAAGAATGCCGTTGACGATGCGCCGCCCAAAGCGCGTTTGCGCCGCGAAATGCTCGTTAAGATGGAGCGGCTGCGGGTTCATGGTCAGGCTGCAAAACAGCACGTTATCGGCCTCGGTGATGGTGCGCCCCAACTCGTGCCGGAAACGCATCCCGACGGTTAAATCCTCGTAGTATTTACCAGGCATCGTCGCGCTACCCGGCGGCCTGGCCTTCAAGCGCGCCGGGCTGCACTTCGCCGACCGGCGCGCGTTTAAAGGTATCCTGCCCGACCATCGTGGCTGCCCAGCCGTTTTCTGGGGCGGTTTCGCGGGTCAGCAGCCAGCTTGCCGTCAGCACTTCCTCGCCGTTGATGAGCTGGTACTGCCCCGACCAGGCCGTGATTGAGTGCTGGTTGACGTATTCGTTATTCCAGCACACGACCAAACCTACGCTCCGGCTGCCGCCGAAAGCGCGCGTATCGCTCATGCCGATCAGGTCGAACGTGGACTGCGGCTCGTCTTCGTTCGACGTGTGGTATTTCCCTTCGATACGGCCGTCGTGCGCGACGGATAATTCCAGCCACGAACCCCGCTGGCCGTACCACAGCCCTGCTATACCCTTCACGATTCGACTACCCTTTCCGATTCATTTGGCAATTTCAGTAGATCACGAAATGATGTGTATCACCCGTTGTTCAACCAATCACCCCCACCCAATCTCCCCCGAATTCGGGGGAGGAGTCGCGCTCTGCGCGGCGGAGGGGGTCAAAAAGATAACACACAAATGAATCCATGATCTACAGAATGTAATTATACCGCCGTAACCAGGATTGGGCGATCTTTGGTAATGATGACGGTGTGTTCGTACTGCGCCGCCAGGCTGCCGTCGGGTGTTTTGAGTGTCCAGCCGTCGGCTGCCGCGAC
>JACAES010000103.1 GCA_013388735.1 Chloroflexota bacterium
GCCGTTTAGGATCTCCTTCGTTGAGAGTTTGCTGATAAGTTGTGCGGCCAGATGCGCCAGCGTGAAGGTTTTGCCGCTGCCCGGCGTGGCAATCACCGCTATTTTACCGGACTTGCGATGGATGATCTCCTGCTGCGCCTGCCGTAAGAGGGGGTGAAGTATGTGGGTCATGGCGTCGAAGGGTGTGGACTCCGATCGAACATCTGTTGAAAGACAAAAGCCAGCCGCCCGCGCTGCTCGTAGCCGCCGGCGCTGATGTCACAGGCTTCTACAAATACACCTTTGTCGCATCGTCGCAGCAAACCCAGTATCAGGCTGCGAAGGCGCGCCTCCTGCGCGGCGGTTTCCAGATCATCCGTCCACAGACTGCCTGCCGGAAAATCTCGCCTCAGAACATATGGATTGGTCAGTGGTTGCTCAAGGCGCTCGATCCAGCTATGGTCGCCAATGTCGAGCCAGAACTGATAATCCACACGCAGATTGCGCGTCAGAAAGGTGTATGCCGGGGCGATGAGAACTGCTGCCACACGGTCAGGTTCAATGTCCAGTGATATTAAGCCATCCACCGTCAGGTGGATAAACTCCCGCATGGCATCCGCTCGGTTGGTTTGTTCGCCAGGGTATACAGCTTCGGTAAAATGCTGTGCCGCTGTAATGAGGTTGTTCAGCGGATGGCGAAAGGATGCATCAGAATGGCCCGCAAAACCCGGCTGTACGATCACTTCTTCAATAAAACGGCTGATGAAGTCAGCAGGCGATGATGACTCGGCTTCGGTGGAGTGCGCTGCAAACCAGGATTGGATTTGCCCGTAACGCAGGCACAGAGCTTCGGTTAACCGGGTCTGCGCGGATGCTGAAAGGTGTTCCAGCCCGGAAAGCTCACCGTTTCGATAGGCAATTTGCGTTAGTAAGGAGGCTCGCACAGGGTCTAAACCTTCGATGGCGGTTTGCAGCGCATAGGCAACTTCTGCCGTTTGAGGGCGCGCCTGGACGTCGTCCAGATACAGCCGCAGAAACGTCACCACCATCTGAACAGACTGCTCACGGATGAGCGGACGAGAAGGGCGGCGGCTGATGGTGGGGATGTCGGCAGCCTCAAGACGCGATTGCAGCGCGAAAAGCAGCGCGTCGCTCAGATAAGGCGCAACAATAGCTATCCGCTCCGGCGGGACGTTTTTTTGTCGGATTAACCGTGCAGCTTCTGTGACACAGTGGTCAATCATCTGAGGGTAAAAAGTCGCAGAAGCAAACCGAAGCATTGGTGGACGATTAGCACGGGACGGAGTTTCGACGGCAGAATCGCTTTGTAGTAGAACGTCGAAGGCGCTTACGATGCCCGCCATACCTGCGGAAAGGCTGACCGGTTTTTCCCAGGCTGCACGATCTGAGCAGACCTCCGCAAGCTGATAAGCATGAGCCGGATCGGCGCCCAGAAACGTCCTGAAGCCGCCATCACGGTCGTAAATGATGATGGTCTTCTGGACATATTCCATACACCAGAAGATAAAATCATGCGCCAGCGCACCCATCTCTTCTACATTATCGGCCACAAGAAAATGGTATGTCTGCTTAAAATCTTCCTGAAAATCATCTGTATCAAGCAGGTCTTGAACCAGCAGTCGGATTTGCAGCGCAAAATCGAGCAGGCCGCGTTCCAGGCAGAAGCCTTGATACTGGCGGGCAATCGTCATAACGGTCTGGTAGATATTTACGCGATAGCCGGGGCGCTGCCCTCCCCAGGCCTGAATCAGGCGCTCCTGCGCTTCATCGAGTGTGAGGCCGGCGAGCGCCGCGTTGTTGATGCTGTCAAGAATCTGCATGGCGATGCGATACACAGGCAAACGAATGCTGTCGAAAATGCCCATCTCCAGATATGGTCGCACGAACTGCGTAACATAATATCCGGCCAGATCGGCTGTCAAGAATGTTGGCTCCTGGACAGTCGCTCCGGTTGGCAGGTTTTGTCGCAGCAAAGACCAAAAGCGGCGAATAGATCGGCGGGCGAAACCGCTCAGGGTCGTGACCAGCGGGCTTTTGAGTCCGGTTGGGATGATAATATCCTGTTGGTACGGGACATTGAGTGGAGTAGGAGGGGTAAGGATTAAAACGTGTTCGGGGACAAGCCGCTGTTTTTGAATACTGCGGTTCAAATACTGGATGGCGGCGCGCGTTTTACCGCTGTCGGCGGGGCCTTCCAGAAAAAGCGACCGGTCAAAAGCGGGTAGGGCAGGCACGATCAGGCTATATCCAGATCAGGGTTCGTGCTGATAAAAGCGTTAAAGACCGGTGGCTCGATAAGGACGCGATTCCCCTGAATTCGCAGCAGACGCTTTTGGGCAAGCGCAGCATAAGCCTGCTGTGTTGCCAGATCGTGGGTGTCAATTTTGGGGTCAGGACTAGCGAATTCCCTCAGTACAGCCTGCTCCAAGGGCGTCAGGCTTGACCAGATGGTTTTACACTCCACCCGTACCGACCTGCGAAGCGCCAGTTGGCGAACGATGAGATCGCCTTTGGTCATGATTGTATCAGGGTCAAGCGGCCCCAGTGTGTCGAGTGACCGGAAACCTGATCTTAATAGACCTGCATAGCGCCCAGTAGCCCAGAGCAGGAAGTTCAGGGTATATTCGTCGTAGTTGCGTTCGTTGCGGCGCGCCAGGCTTTTCAGCATCTCGCGTGCATCTGTTTCATTATATGGGCCAACATAATAGATGTTGTCATTAAAAAGTTCTGCGAACGGCTCGATGTCAAGCGGGTGAATGCCCAGGTTTTGCGCAACATCAGGTATAGAAGCCCGCGTGAAGGTGAGATAAGAAAGCTGGTTTTTGTTGCTGTCGCGTATACCGCGCAGGGTCAGAAAAAACTTTACCGGTAGTTCGCGCAGCATCTCTTCAAATTCATCAAACATGAATACGATCTGGACGCCGCGTTTCATGAAAAGTTCCAGGCCAAGCTCAAAATAACGCAGTCCCATGTAAGCATACAGGGGATTGGTGCCATCCTGGAGCGTATGGTAGGTATCGTAGAACATCCGCCCATCGGCTTCACCAAGAATTTCAAACGGATAGAATGCTAGGAAAAGGCGGTGCATCATCAGCTCATAGCCCGCCCAGCAGCGTATTTGCTCGGCATCTGGGCTGTCGGAGGGCAGCGGGCCTAAAAGGCTGGGATCAACAATGATGGCTTTGAACGGCTTTCCCTGGGCAACTTCCTTCATGTAATATGCCTGGGCTTCAGGGTCGGCCAGGTGCTGCAAAAGGTTGGATTTTCCGACACTTCCCACGCCAACCAGCGAACACGAGTCCGATGCGCGCCAGCGTTCCATAACGTAGCCAACTTCCTCTTGCCGGAAGGTGATCGGCTGACTACGAGTGCGGGAATTCTTCATTGTCGCGTCTCCTGGCATAGGGCGGCCATAAAATGGATTGTAGTGCAGAATTTCGGAAGGCCGCAAACGCGATTAGACTTCCAGTCGAAAAGGATTGAATCGTGTGTAATTATCGTAATAATCCTCCTTTTCAGCAGCCTTAAGGGAAGATATTACTCGCAAAGTAACAGGCGTTAACACTACTTCAACGCCGACTTTCATCACATAGTTGGTGATGATGAGCGAAAACATCGCGCCGGCAGGGAAGACGCCCAGCAAGACGGCGATTGAGAAAAAAGTCACCGTGTCTACAGCCTGGCCGACGACAGTGCTGGCAATAGTACGGGACCACACCCTGCGCCCCCGCGCGGCCACCTTCATCTTCGCTATCACGTAGCTGTTGCTGAATTCGCCCACCCAATAAGCAATCAGGCTGGCGACAATCAGGCCACTGATACCACCGAGGATCGCATCATAAGCCGTTTGCCCGGCATACTGCTGCCAGTCGCTCTCACCCGGCAGCACACCTGCCAGCCAGGTGAAAAAACCCATCAGCGCGGTGGCAGCAAAACCTGCCCAGATCACGCGCCGCGAACGGGCATAACCGTACACTTCGGTGAGAATGTCGCCAAAGATATAGGAGATTGGAAACACCAACGTACCAGCGTCGAAGATTAATCGGATTGATCCAAGAGCGATGCCCATATCAATTATCTTTGCGCTGCTGAGGAGGTTGCTTAACAGCAGCATGGTTACGAACAACGCCATGATGAGATCGTAAAAGCGATACTGTTTGGTGGGCATTTCAACCTCCGTTCGGACATCTTCCCTAATTTGACTACAAAAACCCATTGTCGTCCAGTGGTCTGCTGCGCCGTCAGTTTGCGCTTTTCCGGCGCATCATTGCCGGAATTTGATTACTACGTGATAATGGATATTATCATGAGTAATTTAGCGAAGCAAAACCCGCTTCAGTAGTGCCATTCGACAAGTGATAACGTGACAAAGGTCAATAACTACTGAATCATTAAGGGCTTTATACTGCAAGCGTTAAGGGCAATCCGATTTGTGTTTACTTCTGTCGGGATTGCTCCATGCAGATACGAGGCATTCATGGCGGAAGAAGATCGGCGAATTACCGAACTGCGTGCAATACGCGAAAACATACGACAAGGCGGCGGCGTTGAACGTATCAGGCGACAGCACGCAAAAGGCAAACTGACCGCACGCGAACGGCTTGACCTGCTGCTTGACCCAGGCACATTTAACGAACTTGAGCCTTTTATCACCCACCAGCTTGATGAACAAAGCGGTGCCGATCGTTATCTGGGCGATGGTGTCATCACCGGCTACGGGCAGATTGATGGCCGCACAGTGTATGTATACGCCCAGGATTTTACCATTTACGGCGGTACGCTGGGCGAAATGCACGGTCACAAAATCTGCCGCGTGATGGACCTAGCGCTGCGCAACGGCACGCCGATCATTGGCCTGCTGGATTCGGGCGGCGCGCGCATTCAGGAAGGTGTCAAAAGCCTAGGGGCTTATGCTGAGATTTTTCGTCGCAACGTTCAGTATTCAGGCGTCATCCCTCAGATCAGCGTTCTGCTGGGTCCATGTGCTGGCGGCGCTGCCTATTCCCCTGCCCTGACTGACATCATCATCATGGTCGAGAAAAACTCCTACATGTTCCTGACGGGGCCGGATGTGATTAAGACAGTGACGGGCGAAGTCATTGATGCCGAAACGCTGGGCGGCACAGATGTGCATCAGAGCATCAGCGGCACGGCGCACCTGGTATCAAAATCTGAGCAGGATGCACTGTATTTATGTCGAAAGGTTTTAAGTTTTCTTCCATCTAATAATGTTGAAAACCCCCCATATGTCACACCGGTAGATGATCCGCTTCGTATGGATGACGAGCTTAACGCCATCATCCCGCTTGATCCATCCGCCCCTTACCGGATGCATGAAGTGATCTACCGCATTGTAGACCATGAATCCTTTGTCGAGATTCAGCCCGGATGGGCGCAGAATGCAATCGTCGGGCTGGCCCGCGTTGGCGGCCACAGCGTTGGCGTCGTCGCTCAGGAGCCGAATAACATGGCCGGTGTGATTGATATTAACGCATCCGACAAAATCACGCGCTTTGTGCGTATGTGCGACTGTTTCAACGTTCCAATCATCACTTTTGTAGATTCGCCGGGCTTTCTGCCGGGTATTGACCAGGAACATGGTGGTATCATTCGGCATGGGGCAAAGGTACTGTACGCCTATTCCGAAGCGACCGTACCTAAAATCAGCGTTATCACGCGCAAAGCCTATGGCGGCGCTTATGTTGTGATGAGCAGCAAATACCTGGGGACAGATGTGAACTACGCCTGGCCGAGCGCGGAAATCGCGGTGATGGGGGCAGAAGGCGCGGTGAACATCGTGTACAAGAACCAGATTGCCGCTGCACCCGACCCGGCTGCTGAACGCGAACGGTTGATCCAGGATTACCGGCGGCAGTTCAGCAACCCCTATTATGCAGCTGGCGCAGGATATATTGATGACATTATCGAGCCGCGAGAGACGCGGGTGAAGCTCATCGCCTCGCTGGCGGCGCTGCGCGACAAATATGCCCCTGCCCCACCGCGCAAGCACGGCAATATCCCAGTGTAAGATGATCCCCCAAAAAGCCAACCTGGATGTAAGCGATGAACGCTGATCTGTCCTATGCTCTGCAAATCACGCTGATCGGCATGTGCCTCGTCTTTGGGGCGATTGTGCTGCTGTGGGGCATTATGGCGGCGCTGGTACGTTTTCTTACGCCCCCTACCCCTGCTCTGCCCGAAGCGGATGAAGTGCCTAAGGCGATTACTGAGATCGAGCTTAAACAGCGCGCGGCTGCCGCTGCCGTCTCCTATGCCTTGTCGCACCAACGCCAGCAGGAAGCGCATCTGTTCCCCCTGCCCCCAACGGCTTTCGTCAGCGCATGGCAGGCGGTGATGCGTTCAACTCAACTTCGTCAAAGAGGTCCACGATGATATACCGGATAAAAATCGCCGATCGGATTTTTGTGGTTGAAATTGCTAATCTGCAGGACAGACCAATTATCGCTCTGGTGGATGGCGAGTCGATTGAGGTCTGGCCGGAAGATACCCCTTCTTCATCCCCCTCCCCTGTCGCATCCACGCCATCAGCCAAAAAACTGCCGCCAGCAGCCGCGTCCATCCCGGTAGCGAAGCAGAACGGGAATGCTGATAAAGTGCTGGCCCCTATTCCAGGGGTCATCGTCTCGATTGCTGTTCAACCCAATGCCGAAGTAACCTTTGGTCAGGAGCTTTGCGTCCTGGAAGCGATGAAGATGAAAAACGCTATTCGCGCAACCAGAGCCGGACGTATCGCTTCGATTTACGTTTCGATTGGACAGCAGGTTAAACATCACGATGTCCTCATGGATTACATCGAGTCATGAATACCCAAGAACTGGTCATCGAACTTTCTAAGGGTATCTCGAACCTGACAATCGGTCATATCATCATGCTGGCGGTGGGCGGCATTCTGATCTATCTGGCCGTCGCCAAAGAATATGAGCCGGTGCTTCTGCTTCCCATCGGTTTTGGCTGCATCCTCGCCAATATACCCTTAACCGGCATGACCGAAGGACAGGGTTTGTTTGCCGTCCTGCACAGCGCGGGCATCGGCAATGAGTTGTTCCCCCTGCTCATCTTCATCGGCGTGGGCGCGATGATTGACTTCAGCCCCTTATTATCACAGCCCCGCATGGCACTGCTGGGTGCAGCGGGTCAGTTTGGTATCTTTGCGACTCTCATCCTGGCGACAGTATTGGGATTCCCGCTCAACGAAGCGGCCTCAATCGGCGTCATTGGCGCGATAGATGGCCCGACTTCGATCTTTGTGGCGACCAAACTGGCACCCAACCTTCTCGCGCCTATCGCGGTCGCGGCCTACTCGTACATGAGTCTCATCCCGATCATTCAGCCGCCGCTGATGCGCCTGCTGACCACCCGTGAGGAGCGGCGTATTCGTATGGTGTATGCACCAACACCGATTTCCCGGCGCGTACTGATCGCTTTTCCCATCATCGTCACGCTGATTGTCGGTATCCTGGTGCCGGACGCTACCCCCCTCATCAGTATGCTGATGCTGGGCAATCTGCTGCGCGATAGCGGCGTGGTTGAACGATTGAGCAAAGCTGCTCAGAACGAGATCATCAATATCGCCACGCTTTTCTTGG
Organism: Chloroflexota bacterium; assembly: GCA_013388735.1. Classification (GTDB taxonomy): domain Bacteria; phylum Chloroflexota; class Anaerolineae; order Aggregatilineales; family Phototrophicaceae; genus CFX2. The sequence continues at coordinate 7,608 of JACAES010000103.1, forward strand.
GGCTAACCATCGGCTCAACCATGAGCGCCGGCAGCTTTCTCAACGTCGAGACTGTTGCTATCCTGCTGTTGGGCTTGTTCGCCTTCGTTCTCGACACGGTTGCCGGTCTGATCTTTGGTAAAATTCTATGCGTGGTGAGCGGGCGGACGATTAATCCGCTGTTGGGCGCGGCAGGCATCAGCGCCTTTCCGATGGCTGGTCGGCTGGTCGCGCGGATGGCACTGGATGAGGATTTTGATAATATGGTTCTCATGCACGCTATGGGCGCTAATACTGCCGGGCAGTTAGGCAGCGTGATGGCCGGTGGTGTGCTGCTGGCGCTGGTGACGGGTTTGCTCGGCTGAAGCGGTATTGATAAACGCGCTGAGGGGATGTTAAAATTTCCCCTTGCGCACAGCCTTCTAAAATCTCACCGTTATAAGGTTAATTATGGATTCTCACAAAAAGCGGGTTTTGTCCGGGATACAGCCCTCTGGCAATCTCACCATCGGCAATTATATCGGCGCGCTTCGCCAGTGGGTTGAGGAGCAGGAACATTACGAATGTTACTTCTGCATCGTTGACCTCCATGCGATCACCGTTCCGCAGAACCCGGTCGCATTGCGCAATAAAACGCAGGAAGTTGCGGCGCTGTATATCGCGTCTGGACTCGACCCGGATAAAGTTACGATCTTCATCCAATCCCATGTTACGGCTCATGCGGAACTGGGCTGGATTTTAACCTGTCTGTCCCCGTTGGGATGGCTGTACCGGATGACGCAGTTCAAGGATAAAGCGGCCAAGCAGCAGCAAGAGTCGGTTGGCGCAGGTTTGCTCAATTATCCTGCGCTGATGGCAGCCGATATTCTGCTGTATCAGGCTCACGCCGTCCCGGTCGGCGACGACCAGCGCCAGCATCTTGAGTTCACGCGCGATCTGGCGCAACGGTTTAATTCGCTTTATGGAGAAACCTTCGTTATCCCAGAGGTGATGATTCCTAAAGCCGGTGCGCGCATCATGGGGCTGGACAACCCGACCGCCAAAATGAGCAAGAGCGAGGACTCGGAATACCATGCGGTTTATATGCTGGACAGCCCGGCGCAGGTTAAGAAAAAAATCATGCGCGCCGTGACCGACTCACTGGCCGAAATTCGGTTCAGCGATGACCCGGAACGCGCCGGTATCAATAACCTGCTCACCATTTATCAGGCGCTGTCGGGACGGACCACTAACGAGGTCGCGCAGCAGTTTGAAGGTAAAGGTTACGGTGATCTCAAAAAAGCCGTTGTCGAGCAAGTGAACAGTCACCTCGAACCGCTGCAAACACGTTATAACCAGCTTATGCGGGAAGCCGGCTATCTGGATGACATCCTCGCCAAAGGCGCAGAAAAGGCTGCTGAAACTGCCGAACGTACCCTGAACACCGTTAAGGAGCGCATCGGCTTTGTGCCAGGCAAACCGCGCCGCTGATTGCCGGTCAGAGCCGTTTACGCATTAATGAGAACCGCCATCTTCGGCAGTAGAGGATGGCGGTTATATTGCGCGCCCAGAGGGATTCGAACCCCCGACCGCCGGTTCCGAAGACCGATGCTCTATCCACTGAGCTATGAGCGCATCTGATTTGTATTGTAACCCACTTTTCGCGCGCGTCAACCGGCGGCGCGCGCATCCAGCAGGCGCAGGTTGTGACGGGTCACTTCCAGCGCCACCCGGTCGTTTAACTGTTCCTGAATGATTTCGGCTGTGGCGAATAAGCGGCGTGCTTCGTCCCAGGCTTCGCTGCGTATCATCAACGCGCCCAGATTAACCTGCGCCCGCGCCAGGGCAAAAGGATCGCGCAGCGTTTCCAACAGCGTGACGGCAGACGAAAAATGTCTCTGGGCGGCTTCCCAATCCTCGGCCTGCTCATCAGCGCGCGCAAGCAGTGTATACGCACTCGCCAGTTCTCCCGCGTTATCTGCCGTCTCAAACACAAGTTGCCGCGCGATGACTCGACAGGGTTCGACCTGTCCCTGAAGCAGCCAGGTTTCAGCCAGCAAAAAGCGCGCGCGTCGGGTTTGCGGCAGCGTACTCAGGATTGCCTGTGCGCCGTGAGCATCGCCTCGATCTACCGCGATCTGTGCATTTTCAACTTCGATGGCCTGCAGCAGGTTTTCATCCTGGTAGCGGCGCACGCTATGTTCAGCGCGCGTCAGCAAAACAACTGCCCGCTCATACGCGCCCCTGTAACGCAGCAATACAGCCAGTTCCACAGACGCGCTCGCCTGGTCTAAAAATGCGCCTAACCGCCCGGCCTGAAAAATAGCGGTCTCAAGAACCTGCTGCGACAGCTCCCATTCCCCTACCCTGCGCAAGCAAACCGCGTATGCAATCTGCGCGGCGGTATCAAGAAACAGGTCACGTGCCTGAAACAGATGTTTCCAGACCGCGTAATGCCCGCGCCTTAAGCCCTCGCGCCAGATTGTGTTTATCCAGCCCTGCCGCTGCCGGGTGTCAATCTCCGGCCAACCGGTGAGCAGGATGTGTTCGAGAATGTCGTAAAGGTAAGACGCCGGCGGATGCGTTGCATCAAGACTGTCGGTTAACTCATGTACGACTGCGCGCGCCGCATCGTGATTTTGGCCGATGATGAAATGACGCGCCGCGTTGGTCAGGATGCAGGCCGTCTGTGTAAAACCCGCCGGTTCGAGGAGATGTTTACCCAGTAGCTCGGCGACTGCCTCTCGGCTGATCTGCGCCGGCCAGATATTGAGCAGATCATCTACACTGACTGCTCCCGGCGGACATAGCGCAAAGGCGAACCACGCCCGAATCACAGCAGGCGTGAGGTGCGCGTAATGCTCGGCAAAAAGCTGTTCGATGCTGCGGGCGATCAACGTTTTCGGCTCAAACAGTGGGAGGTTCTGTGCCATCAGGCTTATCGCCAGTGGGTTGCCACCCACCGACTGCCACAGGGTTTCATCCGGCCAATCTTCCTGGTGGGGATAATTGATCTCAAGCCATTTTCGGAACAGCGCCACCGCATCCGCCGGATTTAATTCTGGAACGGATATATGCGCGCAGTCCGGCAGCGTCACGTGCTGGCGGCTGGTCAGGATGACCTGTGCGCCGGCCAGTTCGTCCAGCAGCGAATGTAATTCGTCAGCAGCTAAATGCTCGATGCCATCCAGAACAACCGCAACGCGATACAGCCGCAGATAATCCTGGAGCCTGTAGCGGCCTGATTCCAATTTTGAGATGGTAGCTTCATAGATTTGATGGCGGGACAGCGCCGTCGTCTCCGGCTGGCCGATCCAGATAAGCTGCTCGAAAGCGTCCGTCTCGATCTGACGGCACAGCAGCGCATGGGCCAGCGCGGTTTTGCCGACGCCCGCCGCGCCGGTCAGCAGAACATGAGGGGAGCTTTGCAGGACAAACTGGAGATGATCGAGCAGGTTATCCCGCGCGATAAACGGACGCCGGTTGTAAGCTGGCAGTTCACCAAGCAGGCGGCGTTTCCGCTCATCCGCGCGCGCCGCCCGCTCCGCTTGGATCAGTTTTTCGGTTACTCGCTTATAAGCGTGCTGCTGGTAGCGCCGCAGGGTGCGTTCATCCAGATGCAGCGCGGAGCAGAATACACGCTGCGAGATGTTGAGATCGACGCGAACGTAGCGACAGTATAACCAATCCCAGCCGATTAACTCCGGCGAGGCAGCCCCGTCTGCTGCCAGCGCCGCCAGCAAATGCTTGGCACTCATATCGGGGTGAAACGGCTGCAAACCCAGATTGTGTCGCTGAGTTCGCAGTTCATCGAAAATCAGCGCCGTTAAAATGGCGCTCAGGGCGAAGTCGCGGCTGTGCTGTATGCGCGGCAGATTAGGGTTGGCGAGATAGTGATCTACCAGCCATAAATGCTGAAGCGGCCCAGGAGCTTTCTCCGCCGATGTATACAGCAAAGCCTCCAGTGCCGCGCGTACATTTTCGGTGCTGATGAACGGTTCACCAGATCGCATCGGGAAATGTGTTGATACCTGCGTGCAGTCCCACCCGTTTGTACATCTGAAAGCCGGTGAAGGGATGTCCCAGAATCCCATCATGAATAGCCCAGGATCGCCCGCGAACGGTTTTATAGGCATCTGGCTGTCGGAAGATTTTATCGGCTGAGAGTTTCTGGTGGAGTTCGCCGCCGGGCTGGAATTCTTCGTTGATGCGCACCATTTCCCGGTAGCCCCGCATGTAGTTAAAACCGTATTTCTCGAACAGGATGGCGTTATGGTAAGCCAGCGGCTCGATCAGAAACAGATCATGTCCCATCCGGGTGATGAACTTCTCAAACAGCGGCACGGCATGTTTGAAGTACCGCAGCCCGCGCCGTATCTGTCCAGGCGCCAGTCCCGCCTTCATGGCCGCTTCTTCCGCGATCAGATTGCGCCCCGTTGTGCCGAGATGCGTCGAGTTGCCGTGTTCGTCCACATCTATATTGAACCGTGCCGATTCTAGATCGTTGATAACGACCAGCAGCACCAGCAGTTGATTGTTGAAGGTATCCGCCATGTTCAGATACAACATGGCGTCGGGGCTGGTCACACAGCGACGGACGGAGATTTCCATCGCCCGACTGCCTTGGGGACAGCGAAAATAGACGACCGGCTGGCCGTCTATGGTCAGGGTGTCATAGTCCACATGATATTCGGTGAACAACCAGTCCGGTAGCAGAAAGCGGTAGATGTTTCGCTTCTGGTCTTCAGGCAGGTTATTGATTTCGCGTATGGACGAGGGCCAACGATCATCAGTTGTCATAGGCTCACGCTAGTAATTTTCTTTCAAGGCTCGTCTGATTTCCCGGTCGGAGTCGCGTTTAGCGATTGACGCGCGTTTGTCGTACAGCTTCTTACCTTTTGCAAGCGCGATTTCCACTTTAGCCAGGCCGCGCTCAAGGTGTATGTTGGTCGGAACCACGGTGTAACCGCGTTCGCGCATCCGCGTGATGATGGTTGCAATTTCGCGCTTGTGTAGCAGCAGTTTTCGCGGACGCAGCGGGTCGCTGTGACCAAACCGATTGGCCTGCTCATAAGGCGCAATATGTACGCTCACCAGCCAAAGTTCTCCGCCGCGTTCCTCGACATACCCTTCTTGCAGGCTGACGTTGCCGGCGCGGATGGATTTAATCTCCGAGCCCTGCAGTGCAATGCCGGCCTGGTAGGTGTCTTCAATGTGGTAATCGTGAAACGCCCTTTTGTTCCTGGCGACGATCTTTATACCGCTTTTCTGTGTCATATGAGATCAGCTTTGTATGTCTACGATCTGTTCTGATAGGATGCGTATCGCCTCCCCCAATTCAATGTCGCGTCCATTTGGGTCGGGAATAAGAAGATAATCTGGTTGAAGACCTTCTCCGTCTAATTGGTGACGGTCGGGCGTCAGCCACTCCGCCGATGTGACATGCAGCGAAGAATCATCAGACAGCCGGAATATCTGCTGCACCGTACCTTTGCCATAGGTGGTCTGGCCGATGAGAACGCCTCGTTCGTGGTCACGTATTGCACCGGCCACCAGTTCGGCGGCGCTGGCCGTACCCTGGTTGATGAGAACGGCTAAGGGCAGATGCGTCTGCATCCCGCCATTTACGGCATTGATGGACTTCTCCTCGTTGTTATTACGTTCATAGGCGACGACCAATCCTCCATCCAGGAATTGGCTGGCAACTGCAATGGACTCGACTAACAGCCCGCCGGAATTATTACGAAGATCGAGGATAAGCCCTTTAATCCGCTCATTCTGCTGCAACTTTTCGATAGTCGTTTTTAGCTCTTCCGGCGTTCTGCTGGTGAAACGCTGTATCTGAATATAGCCCAGACTGGGTGCTTCTGATAAAATTCGCCCAATAACCGATGGCACGTTGATGACGGCGAACGGAATGAATCGAGTGTATTCTTCGCTGCTGTCCGGGTGGATGGCGGTAATTTCCACGCCGTTGTTGTCCTTAACCTCGCCGCGCAGCATTTGATCTATCACATCCTGTTGGGTGCTTAGCTCGATTACAACATCGTTCACCGCTTTCAGGATGTCGCCTTCCCGAACGCCTGCCGTGAAAGCCGGGCCATCTGCGAACGGGTAAAGAACGATGTCCCCGGTTTCCGAACGCTGGATTTGCACGCCGATTCCGCCATAAGTCCCGGCCAGCACATCGGACTCGCTTTGCGCGACCGGTGGGTCAATCAGGAAAGTGTACCGGTCATTCAGGGCGCTCAGGACGCCTCGTATTGCGGCATACTGGCGTGCGGCGTGGTCGGGTTGTGGTCGCAGATAGTACTGATCGAGAAGCGTCTGCACTTCATTCAGCAAGGGATAACCGGTGGTATCGGATGATGCGGAAACCATAACTGATGGAAAGTCCAGCACGCCGCGAAAGAAAAAGCCGGCGGCAAACATCACCGCCATACTGATTCCTGTGAGCGCTCCAAATAGCAGGGAGCGTTTGTAGTGCCGTAGGCTTTTCGACAATGCTTGCATTCCAACCTGTTTTTATGTTCTACTATGTGTTATCAACATTGTAGCATTGCAATTGAAAACCGCACAGGGTCTTGTACGCCTGACCCTGCTTCTGAAGGGGCAGGAAATGTCCGAACAAAATTTACCTTTACTGCTCGTAGCTGATGATGAAATCCATACGACCATCATGTTAGAGCGCATTTTTGAGCGCGAAGGGTTTCGTGTTCAAAGCGTGAATGATGGCCTTACTGCGCTTGAGGCCGCCCAGCGGCACTCGCCTGATCTTATCCTGCTGGATATTCAAATGCCCGGTATGAATGGTTTTGATGTTCTGCGCGCGCTGCGGGATAACAGCCGAACGAGCAGTATCCCGACAATTTTGATTACGGCCAAGGCGCGCCAACCTGCCGATGTGGCTCACGGACTTAACCTCGGGGCGGATGATTACGTTCATAAACCGTTTGACCCGCGCGAACTGGTAGCTCGCGTTCAAAGCAAGATTCGGGCCCATCAGTTGGAAGATGCGCTTCAGCGGCGAACTCAGGAACTTGAAGCCTTGCTTCGTGTAGGTGAACAGCTTAACCAACATCTTGAAGTTGAAGACCTGCTAAGCCTGGTGACCTATCTGGTGCTGGATTTACTGCCGGGTTCGGTCGCGGCGATTTATCAGGTAGATGAGGCGGGTATGTTAGCCGGTTTTCATGCTCAGGCAAAGTACGAGGCGCTTATTGATGAACGACTGGGGGATACCTCTGTAGTGGAGCGCATTCTGCAAAAACTCGGCGACAGCCTGATGTGGCCGGGCGATGAGCCGCCTGTGATTGAAAACTACCTCAGCGGAATAATCGTCCCGCTTCAGCACGGGGTGAACGTTTTAGGTGCGCTGATGCTGCTCTCCACCGAAACGATCTATGACGAAAACCACCTGCGATTATTACGAGAAATCGGTAGACAGACATCGCTGTCACTCAGGAATGCACAGTTGTATAAAATTCAGGCCAATTATGCGCTGCACCTGGAAGATATGGTTGCCGCGCGCACGGCAGAATTGAAGTCTGCTCAGCAGCTTTTGGTGCGGGCCGAAAAACTGGCCGCTATCGGGCATCTGGCGGCAAGCATCGCGCATGAAATCAATAATCCTTTGCAGCCCATCCTCATCAATCTTGAAGATATGATGGAAGACATTCAGAATAATGCTCCGATTGATGTTCGCGCCTTGCAGACCATTCAAGAAAGCGTAGAACGGATTCGCCGGATTGTCAGCCAGTTGTTGGAGTACACCGGCAAACGAAATGCTACAACTTCCGAGCTGGAACTCCTGGATATAGGCCGTGTGCTGGAAGGTATCATCCGGCTTAATCGCAAGCTGTTTGAAAAAGAGGGTATCACGATTGTGCCGCAGTTGTCGCCTGTACCGGCGATTTATGGCAGCAAAGACCAGCTTGAGCAGGTCTTTATGAATATGATGATAAATGCTCAGGCGGCAATGGGGCGCGGTGGCAAACTGCATGTGCGCGTCTGGCTGGATCAGAATGACATCGTGATTGAGTTTGCAGATGACGGACACGGTATCGCGCCGGACCAAATGGACAGAATATTCGACCCTTTTTTCTCAACCAAACCTACTGGGACCGGATTGGGACTGTTCGTCAGCTACGGCATCATTCAAGGCCATCACGGGACGATTCAGGTAAAAAGCGAAGTTGGCGTAGGGACGACTTTCACCATCCGCCTGCCGGTTCAGTCCGAGTCGCTACAGTGACTTCCAGAGTGCCTGGAAGTCCTCTTCGCTTACGCTGCCGTTCGCATAATTCTGTGCATCGGCGGCAGCAACTACAATCAGCAGCAGTAGTGTATTATCCTCGCAGTTCACCATCCGTGCGCCGAGAGCATCAGCGTCGGCAGGCAGTGGTTGTCTGGCGAGAATGTCCATCACGGTTGGTAGTGTGGCGCGCAGGTCTGGCCCGGCGGTAACGCATACGCTGACCAGGAGCGTGCTGCCGAGGTCAGTTTGTTCCATGTTAACCGGATCACTTGCTAGTTGGAAAGCGCTGAGTGCGGCGGTGTAATCCGTCTGTTCAGTAGGTTGAGTTTGGATCGCGGTGGGCGCTGTCAAAGTTTCTTCGGGTTGAGCTTCAAGCGTCTCTTCAATTGTTGCAGTTGGGGTTTCAGTTGGGACTGGCGGTTCGGCTGTTTCAGCTTCGGTCGGCACACCGAAAGTATTTGGTGTCAGCTCGGCCAGTGCCGTTAAGTCCGGCGAAATCGAGGCCTGCGTCTCGGTAGGGTTGGCCGCCAGGATGTTCGGCGTGGGCGTAACAGTCGCCGGAGACGGGGGTTGAGATGTCAGGATGGCAACGGCAACGACGGCAACGACGGCGATAATACCGAGAATTACCAGCGGAAGCAGGCGTGAAGGTGTTTCTTCTTCCTGATCCTCATCCTCAGGTAAATCCATTTCCAGATCAATGTCATCAATATCTATAAAATCATCTTCCGACTCAGGCAGATCAGGTAGTGTGGCGGGAATATCGGTCAGGAAAGCGGGTTCTTTCTCGCTTATACTGACCGCTGAAGGGGCTTGCTGTTCCAACTTTGCCAAAAGATCGGTGATATCGGGGTCATCAGGATTCAGGCTTGCTGCCCGTTTAAGCGCCTGGCGCGCTGTATCTCGATCTGTTACAGCATGTGCGTACAACCACCAGACATCAGGGTTATCCGGCTGTGTGGTAAGAAGCGGAGTAAGGAGCGTCTGCGCCTCACTCAGCCTATCCGCTTCAATGAGGTTAAACGCCTCTGCTAGGATTTGCTCGGTCTGTTCGCTCATGTGGACTCCCACAGCGGGATGATGTTATTTTATCGCAGTTTACACGCAAGTATCTTTAGCCGCAAGGTGTCCATGTGGCAGGAAAATAAAAATCCACTCTTAATCGGAGTGGATGCTGATGGATGATGCCTCGGAGAGGACTCGAACCTCCACGCCCAAAGGGCACAGGCCCTCAACCTGCTGCGTATGCCATTCCGCCACCGAGGCGTTTGAATTTTCCTATTTATTATACCCCTACCCTCTTAACTGTCAATTCTTTTGTCGAAGTTGCTCACTTTTGCGCTGACTGTGGATTAAGACATTAACTTTTGCTATGCTATCTGACCTGGATTTGTTGATGACTATTGGCGCTAACTTGAGGATGGCCTATTATGCGTATCGTGATAGATGCGATGGGTAGTGATGAATGCCCGGTTCCTGATGTCGCCGGAGCGGTACTGGCTGCTCAGGAATGGAATGATGCATTGCTTCTGGTTGGCGACCCGCAGCAAATTCGCAGGCAGCTTGAACGCCATAATACGCGCGGCCTAAACCTGGAAATCGTCCCGGCGGCGCAGCAAATCCTCATGACCGACAAACCCGGTCAGGTGGGACAATCCAAACCGCAGTCATCTATGCATATTGGCATGAATATGGTTAAGGATGGTCTGGCGGACGCATTTGTGACTGCCGGCAACACGGGCGCTGCGATGGCTGTCGCCACGCTTTTCACGCTGCGTCGTATCCAGGGGGTGCGCCGCCCGGCGCTGAGTACAATTATTCGCGTCGGCAGCCAGAATGTGATTCTACTGGATATTGGCGCAAATGCTGATTCAAAACCGGAGTGGATGGGTCAGTTTGCGGTTATGGGGAAAATCTATGCACAACATGCGCTCGGTATCCAGAATCCGCGTGTGGCGCTGCTTTCAAACGGTGAGGAAGAGGGAAAAGGCAACCAGCTTGTACATGATGCACAGGCGATTCTTCGGCACTTAGACCTGAACTTTACCGGTAATGTCGAACCTAAAGACCTGGTCAGGGGGATTGCCGATGTTGTGGTGGCTGATGGTTTTGTTGGCAACATTACCGTTAAGTCGCTGGAGGCAGTCGCCGGGGTTTTGTTTGATCTTATCCGAGCAGAAATCAAACGGGATGTCATCTCGACTGTGGGTGGGCTGTTGGCACGGCGCGCGTTTCGCAGGGTCTATAAACAGGTAGACCCCTTTGAGGTCGGCGGTGCGCCTCTTTTGGGCGTCAATGGTGTTGTGATAATAGGTCACGGTCGGTCGAACGCGAAGGCCATCAGGAATGCGATCCGGCAGGCGCGTCTGGCCGTCAGGGGCCAAATCGTTGAGCATATTCAGGCCGGTCTGAGACAGCATCTGGATACAATACAGGATGTCGAATATCAGACTCGGGGTGGTTGATAAGCGAGGTTGATATGGAACTATTACGAAATGGTCGTCCGAGAGTTGTCATTACAGGACTGGGCGCTGTTACGGCGCTCGGCCCGGTTAAAACGCTGTGGGAAAGCCTCAAGGCAGGTCGGTCAGGGATTCGTCGTATTGAGACAATTCCCATAGAGCATGTGCCTGTGAAGATTGCCGGCGAAGTGCGCGACTTTGATGCGTCGGAATATATAGATCGTAAGGAAATTCGCCGGATGGGCCGCGCGTCTCAGTTCGCGGTCGTGGCGTCCAGAATGGCGATTGATGATGCCGGCCTGACGGTAGATGACATCGAGGCCGAGGGGGAGCGTGTCGGTGTAGTGATTGGCTCCTCGTTGGGCGCGCACGAGATGGCGGAGCAAAGCACCTTTAAATACAAAACCTCCGGGTATTTGAAGCCCAATCCGCTGGGGCTTATTAACTCTCTGCCGAATATGCCTGCACACTATGTCAGCCGGTTTTTAAGGGCTTTAGGGCCGCTGAACGCGCCCTCGACGGCCTGCGCTGCCGGTACACAGTCAATCGGCGAAGCCAGTGAGCTGATTAAAAATGGCCGTGCGGATATGGTTCTGACCGGCGGCGTTGAATCCGTCCTCCAGGATTATGCGATTGCCGGCTTTGACGCTATGAATGCGCTCGCCAACGAATACAACGATAACCCAGAGGCTGCCAGCCGCCCCTTCGAGGCGAACCGCTCCGGCTTTGTTTTCAGCGAAGGCTGCGGGATCGTTATTATTGAAAGTCTGGCTCATGCCTTAAAGCGCGGCGCGCGTATTTATGCTGAGGTATTAGGACACGCATCGGCGTCCGATGCTTTCCATATTGCAGCACTTGACCCGGATGGTGGCGGCGCTATGCGTTCGATGCGCTGGGCACTGGAAGATGCTCATGTTAACCGCGAAGATATTCAGTATATCAACGCGCATGGGACATCTACCAAAGCCAACGATGTGATGGAAACGCTGGCGATTAAGCGTGTGTTCGGTGAACACGCCTATAATCTGGCAATCAGCTCGACTAAAAGCATGATCGGCCATGCGCTGGCCGGTTCGGGCGCAATTGAGGTGATCGCCTGTGCGCTGAGTTTTATTGAACAGGTGATCCACCCGACCATCAACTACGAAACGCCAGACCCGGAATGCGACCTGGACTATGTTCCGAATATTGCGCGGGACGCTAAGGGAATAAAGTATATCCTGTCCAACAGCTTTGGCCTCGGCGGCCAGAATGCCTCGATTGTTCTGGGCGCGATCTGACGCTTCCCGACTCGCATCGGACAACATGATGTTAACCCGAACGCGCGGTAAACCCCGCGCGTTTTGGGGTCCCTGTGGTTATAATGAACAACAAAACATGTGGTGCGAGTCGAGCATGGAAAAACTGCAACAGGTTGATCTGTTAATTGCCAGAGGCGACGTCAAACGCGCCGATGTGTTGATTGCCCGGAAGCTGCGCTCAGCTTTAGATACGGCGGAGCGAGCTGACCTGATGCTGCGCCGGGCGCGTGTCCGCCTGTTGAGCGCACGCCCTGATGATGCGCTCGATGATCTTCAGACGGTGCAGAAGCTGCTGTCCGGCAGCGGCTTCGAGACGCCGCAGAATATGGAACTGCTTGCTGATTGTCATCTCGCCCGTTTTGAATTGGCGAGTGTCGGTTTTGCCGATCGTCAGTCTTTACAGGTAGCAGAAGAGACTTACACCCGAATCATCGAAACATATCCCCAGTACGGTAACCTGGGATGGGTCTATTATCAGCTTGGCCGCGTGGCAATGGCGAGCAACCAGACCGAACGCGCTGTAAGCCTGTTTCAGCAAGCGCTTTTAAGTCCGGCGCATGTTCGTGCGTTGACCGCTTACTGTTATGAACGGCTTGGTTTTATTGCTTTCTACGAATGGCGTGACCTGGATAAAGCGATTGGGTTCTTGAATCGCGCGGTGGACACTTTTCCTGCTTCGGAAGATCGCGCTTGGCTGGTGCAGGTACATCTCAGGCGCAGTCGCGTTCTGCGACAGATGCAGGATTATGAGGCTGCGCTTCGGTCTGCCGAAACGTCGCTTGCGCTGGTATCCGGTGGCGGCGTGGAAAACAGACCCGTCATGGCCGAAACTCTGCTGGCAATTGCCGATCTGCTGACTTACATCGGCCACCGGGATCGGGAAATTGTGTCCCGTTTGCAGCAGTTTATGCAGTATGCCAAAAAACCGCTGGGCGTTGATGTGACCTGGTCGCGGGTGAATGAAATGCTGGCCGATGCCTATTTTAATCTGGGTCTGTACGATGATGCCATTGCGGCTTACCGGGCGGCGCTGCAATTTAATCCCGATCATCCCTGGGAGATGTCATTACTTTATCGCATCGCCAGCAGCTACTATCAGCAGCGTGCCTATCAGAAGTGCATCGAAGCTGTTCATAGTGTGCTTGAAGTGGCAAAAAGTGACGAGCAGGCAGTGAATTATCAGGTGTACGAAATGCTGGGGGCAGCGCAGTATGCGCTGGGGCAGTATGCCAAAGCAATTGACTCTTACGAGCGGGCTTTATCGTTAGAACCTCCTGAGGCGAACGCGGCCAAGATTAACACTTATCTGGAATATGCCCGCCAACGTCTGTGAGGTAGTTAGGCTGATGAGGTTAGATGATGGTACCGGATAATATGATACGGCATGTGAAGGTTGTCGGCGCCGGGCTGGCCGGTTCGGAAGCGGCCTGGCAGTTGGCCGAGCGCGGTTTTCAGGTGCAATTGTATGAAATGCGCCCCCACAAAATGACAGGCGCGCATGTTTCAGATCGTTTTGCGGAACTGGTGTGTAGCAATTCGTTGGGGTCTAAACTCCCCGATCGCGCCTCCGGGCTGCTTCAAGCCGAGTTAAAGCTGCTTGGGTCGCTGCTGATAAACTGTGCGGAACGGGCGGCAATTCCTGCCGGCGGCGCGCTGGCAGTAGACCGTGAATGGTTCGCAAATCTTGTGACAGAGGTACTCGAACAGCACACCAATATTCAGATCATCCGTGAGGAAGTCGAAAGTGTCCCTTCAGGGGCGGTTATCATCGCAACTGGTCCGCTCACCAGTGATGCATTGGCGCGGGACATCATACGGCTGACGGGGCAGGATCATCTCTACTTCTATGATGCTGTAGCGCCTATTGTCACCGCCGAAAGCATCAATATGGATGTGGCGTTTTTTGCCAGCCGGTATGAGCGCGGCCAGATAGAAGAAGGCGACTATATCAACTGCCCGATGAATCGAGAGCAGTATTTGCATTTTGTTGAAGCATTACAGATGGCGGAGAAAACCGAATTGCGCGGGTTTGAGCGTGAAGACCCGCACTTTTTTGAAAGCTGTCTGCCGATTGAACAGATTGCAGCGCGGGGTAATGATGCGCTGACTTTTGGCCCGATGCGTCCGGTTGGCTTGCGCGATCCCCGGACGAAGCAGCGTCCACATGCAGTAGTACAGCTCCGCCGCGATAACCTGGCCGGAAGTCTGTACAATCTGGTAGGTTTCCAGACTAACATCCGCTGGGGTGAACAGGCACGCATTCTGCGCCTTATTCCAGGGCTTGAGAATGCAGAATTTGTGCGTATGGGGCAGATGCACCGTAACACCTTTATAAACGCCCCTGCCCTGCTTGGCCCTACCATGCAGTTTCACCGTCGCGCCGATCTGTTTTTCGCCGGTCAAATCACCGGTGTTGAAGGTTATGCTGGTAATATTGCAACCGGGATCGTTGCGGCGATTAACATGGCGCGGCATCTGGGAGGCAGCCCAGGTTGGATCGTCCCGCCAACCACTATGATCGGCGCCCTGTGTCATTACATCACACATGCCGAGCCAAAGCACTTTCAGCCTATGAAAGCCAACTTCGGTATCCTGCCGGATTTACCTGTTCACATCAAAAACAAACGCGACCGGTATCGCGCTTACGTCGAGCGTGCGCTTGCTGATATGCGGCACGCGCTTGTTTCGGCGGGAGTAGTCGCGCCACAGCCGCAGCAATAGTACAATCCACTATAATAAAACACCTCAACATTTGGTTAAAGAGGAATTGGATAGTATGGAAGAATTGGCGCGCTGGGTCGAGTCCCACATAGATCAGCTTATTGAAGCGTCTGTTACAGAACTGTCTCAGAACGAGGCTCTAAAGTCAGAAGTGATGGAGTCCGTTGAGGCATTTTTTGATGGCCTGCTGCGCACCGTTACTTCCGGGGATTCACTGGCGCTGAATACGATTTTGATAGATTGGGTTGAGAGCCGAAGCACCCCCGCCGATGTGGAACTGGCTAGTTCAATTCCGGTTCTGGCGGCTCTCAAGCGTATTACCTGGGAACAAATTCTGCATTACAGCCCACTGGATGAGGCCATACCGCTGCTTGTTCAGGTGGATGAGGTTTTTACCGATGCAATGCTGTATCTTTCAAAACTCGAAGCGGACGCGCTGTTGACGGATATGCGCAGCCAACTACGAAAGGCCGAAGCGCACGTGCGCCGTCTGGACAAGAGCAAATCGAACTTTATTGCGGTGGCCGCGCATGAACTGCGGACGCCTTTAACCCTGGTTGAAGGTTACGCCGATATGATTGCGAATACACCCTGGGCCAAGTCCGATTCACATGCGCGGCTTTTGCTGGATGGCATTGAAAGTGGAATGAAGCGTCTGCGTGAGATTATCAACGATTTGATTGATGTGTCGCTGCTGGATTTAAGGATGATGGAGCTGCATGTGCAGCCGGTCTGGTTATTACACATTTTGAATGCGGCTGAACGGAATGTAAATAAGGCGTTGGGTGCGCGAAATATCCATCTGACGGTTGAACGAGATACCATTCCGTTGCAGCCAACGTATGCCGATTCCGACCGCTTGATGCAGGCTATCGAGAAGATATTAATGAATGCCATTAAATATACCCCGGATGGCGGCAAAGTGACGGTTCGGGCGCGGGAACTGCCTGGTTTTACTGACATTATGATTATTGATAAAGGCATCGGCATTTCCTCTGCTAATCTTCAGCGCATTTTCGACACGTTTTCCGCTCTGGGGGATGCGTCTTTACACTCCAGCGGTAAGACAAAGTTTAAAGGCGGTGGGCCTGGTCTCGGCTTGCCAATTGCCAAAGGTATTATCGAAGCACATGGTGGTACAATCTGGGCTGAAAGCGAGGGCTATGATGAGGTTAACTGCCCCGGTAGTACATTCCACATTATGATTCCGATGCGTACCTCAGTTTCTGGTGATAAAATAGATGATGCCCCTCTCATCGGTACATTACAGGAAAACGATCTATAGTGCCATCGCCAGCATATCGTCTTACTAATCTGCCTCCATATGCATTTGCCGTTCGCGGCCAACGTATTCAGGAAATGCTGTCCGCCGGCGCGGATATAATCAGCCTGGATATTGGAAGCCCCGATCTGCCGCCACCTGCCGAGGTTATCGAAGCCCTTGCTGTTTCGGCACGTTTGCCTGACCATCATGGTTATTCGGGTTATCGTGGTATACCTGCCTTTCGGCAGGCCGTCGCCCGATATTACCGGCGGCGCTTTGGGGTTATTTTAGACCCGGAGCGTGAGGTGCTTCCGCTCATTGGCAGCAAAGAAGGCATCGTCAATCTGGGGCTGGCATATCTCGACAGAGGCGATCTGGCGCTTGTGCCTGATGTCGGTTATCCCTCCTATTCGCTGGGGGCACGGCTGGCCGGGGCCGAAGTCTACTGGATGCCGGTGACGCGGGAGTCAGGTTATCTGCCGGACATAGCGTCTATCCCGGTTGAGATTGCGCGCCGTGCGAAGCTCTTGTGGGTTAACTATCCGCACAACCCAACCGGGGCGACTGCTGATCTCAGTTTTTATAGACAGGTTGTTGACTTTTGCCGAGCATATGACATTCTACTTGCATCCGACAATCCCTATGTTGACGTGACCTATGATGGCTATCAGGCACCTAGCGTCCTTCAGATTCCTGGAGCTATGGAAGGTGCGGTTGAGTTTATGTCTTTCTCAAAGACGTACAATATGGGTGGCTGGCGGTTGGGGGCAGCAGTTGGCAACAATGCCGCGTTGAGGACGCTTTTGCAGGTCAAAAGCAATATGGACAGCGGCCATTTTCGCGCAATTTATGATGCAGGTGTAACGGCTGTTGATTTCACGCCTCAGAAATGGATAGAAGAACGTAATCAGGTTTATCAGCGGCGGCGCGACCAGGTGATGCAGGTAATCCCCGAAATTGGCCTATGCGCCGACAAACCGAAAGGTTCTCTGTATATATGGGCGCAGGTGGTTGAGGGCGATGGCGATTCTTATGCTGAGATGGCACTTAGTCAGGCGTTTGTGGCGGTTGCCCCCGGCAGGATTTATGGCCCCGGCGGCGTGCAGTATATTCGTCTGAGTCTGGCTGTGCCGGATGAGCGGTTGACTCAGGCTCTTGATCGTTTGCGCCGCTGGTATGCAAATCGCTGAGGTTTGTTTTGGAACACTATCAGATTAATAATTCGGGAGATGAGCGGGCATTTCTGGTTGGCGTGGATGTGTGGTCAAGCCGTCCGCTTCTAAGCCTGGAGGACTCGCTGCGAGAGCTTTCCTTGCTGGCGACTACCGCCGGTATGGTGGTCGTCGGCCAAACGACGCAGCACATGCAGCGCATTGATCCGAATACGTTTATAGGCAGCGGTAAGGTCGAAGAGGTGCGTGATGCGCTCGATGATATGGGCGCAAAAGTCGTTATTTTTGACGATGAACTATCGCCGCGCCATCAGCGAGAATTAGAGAAAGTCCTGGGAGATGATGTTCGTGTATTGGATCGTTCAGCTTTAATTCTCGATATTTTTGCGCAGCACGCGCGCACTCGTGAAGGCGCGCTTCAGGTGGAGTTGGCGCAGTATGAATATCGCCTGCCGCGTCTGACCCGGCAGTGGACGCATCTGGCTCGGCAGGCCGGCGGCGGCGCGGCGCGGGGTGGCGCGGCGGGGGTTGGTCTGCGTGGGCCGGGCGAAACGCAGCTTGAGGTGGATCGCCGGGATATACGGCGTCGTATCGCCAAACTGAAGGATGAGTTACAGCGGGTTCGGCAGCACCGCAGTCAGCACCGGCAGCAGCGGAGTCGAGCGGGCGTTCCGGTAGTGGCGTTGGTGGGGTATACCAATGCCGGTAAATCCACGCTGTTGAAGGCTTTGACCGGGGATGATATTTATATTGCAGATCAGCTCTTTGCGACCTTGGATCCACTCTCGCGGCGTGTGGACATGCCGAATGGTCGTCATGTTGTGGTGACGGATACAGTTGGTTTTATCCAGAAACTGCCTACCACATTGATTGCTGCCTTTCGTGCCACGTTGGAAGAAATTATCGAGGCTGATGTTCTGCTCCATGTCGTGGACACGTCGCATCCTAATGTTTTGCAGCAGATTGAAACGGTGGAAGATACGCTGGCGGAAATTGATGTGCCGCCTATTCCTCGTATTCTGGTATGGAACAAGATGGATTTATGGGGCGACAGGCCGCTGCCGGTTTATGCCGGCAGTAGCGACTATTCGGCAGAGGTTGCTACTTCCGCGCGCGAGATGATCGGTGTTGCGCAGTTGTTATCCGTAATTGAAACAACTCTTGATGAGTGTGCTGTCCGTGTTAAGCTCTTGCTGCCTTATCAACGCGGTGATCTGATCTCATCGCTTCATGAGTCTGTGACGGTTGAAAGTCAGGAGCATACCGAAGATGGTGTGCTGTTGACGGTGCAGCTGCCGCCGTTTTTAGTCGAGCGATTCAAACAGTATCGGGTATAGAAGATGTTCAGACGAATTGACCGATCAACAACTCTGGCGCGCTGGCTTGAACGATTGACCGGCTTTTTAGCGCGCCGGCGGGGCTTGCCGGTGGTAATTGGTATTGTGTTTGTGATAATCGGTTTTGTGCTTCAACTGGTCGAGATGTATGCTCCGTCGGTGGCCGTGCATCTGTTCGCTGTGGTTTTTCATAATCTGGGCGTGATCCTCGCGTTGATTGGTGTGCTGCTGGCCGAACCGCTTGGGAGATAGTGTGTGGTCATTGAGTATCGGCTCGTGGAAGATGTTTCTGAGTTTGAGCGAATCGTTGACCTAGAGATTGATGTCTGGGGGTTGAGTCCGCGCGATGCGGTTCCATCCAGTATTCTGCACGCGCTGGTATGTAATGGGTCTGTGTTGATCGCGGCTTATGATGCTGATCGTATCGTGGGCATGGCCTTTGCGTTTCCGGTGCGGCACGGTAAGAGGTGGATGCTGTGGTCACATATGACCGGTGTTCATCCCGATTATCAGGGGCGTGGTATTGGCTTTGATCTTAAGCAGCGTCAGCGGTTATGGGCGCTTGAGCATGGCTATGACGTAATCGGATGGACTTTTGATCCGCTCCAGCGTGGCAACGCAAATTTTAATCTGCGGCAGCTGGGCGTTAAAACGAATATTTATCACATCAATTTTTATGGTGAGATGGTTGATGCCATTAATCACGGACTCCCATCCGATCGCGTGGAAGCCGTCTGGAATCTGCGTGATAGACAGGTTAAGGCGCTTGCGAATGGTAAGGTTTCACCGCCCGCTGAGGATGCGCTGCCGGAAGAATATGCTTTCCTGCTCCGTTCTGGTGAGAATGCGCATCCTGTCTTAAGTGAATTTTCAGATGCATCCCGTTATATCGAGATACCCTATGATCTATCGTATCTCAAACGCCAGGACAAAGACTTAGCCCACGCCTGGCGGCTGGCACTGCGAGAGGCGATGGTATCCGCTTTTAATCGTGGATATACAGCGGTGGATTTTTCGGTTCAGGGGGATCGCTGCTGGTATGTTCTATCACCTCCCGTCCCCTGGTCTTTGTATGTGCTGGAGTGCCGCGATCAAACGCTGTACACCGGCATTACGAACGATATTCCACGGCGGCTGGCACGGCACAATGCAGGGCGCGGGGCGGCCTATACGGCTGCTCGCCGTCCGGTTAAACTCCTGGCTGCCTGGGAATTTGCCGACCGATCATCCGCGTTAAAGGCCGAGACAGCGTTTAAGCAACTGACGCGGCAGGCTAAACTTGATCTGATAGCACAGCGCGCAGCTTATCGTGATGCACGTATCGTAGAAGATTGATTGATAACTGCTGGTGAGCAGTAAGCAATGGGGGATTCTCCGCGAGTGTGGAGAATCCCCCATTGTGAGCTAGGGGGAAGGAAGCTGTACCCAATACAGATCAGGGCTGAACATGCTGTGGATGTAAAGACGCATGTCGGTTGAAATGGTCAATCCGGCTAGAGGCACAGGCAGTTCTGTGAATATAACGACTTCAATCTGATCGTTTGTGCATCCTCCATTTTCGATGCACTGCTTCGGATCAACTCGTCCAACGATACCGCGTGTTCCGAGCGCATAGGCAAAGTACAGCAGCCCATCCGGGCCTAATGTAATCCCTGTTGTGTTTTGCAGACCTGAGATCAGAACATTATCTTCTCCATTGGTTTCGATAGGAGTGGTGTTTTCATCGTTGGTAAAGTCACTGATTGAAAACCACTCGATTGCTCTCCGAGCGCTTCCGGTATTGGCGACATACAGATGAGTGTTATCAGCGGCTATCCCGGTTGGGGAACGAAGATTGTTGATAATCTCTCGCGTTTCCCCTGCCCTGCTGACCAACATGACATTATTGTCTTTTAAGTTGGTTATAGCGAATTCTGTTTCGTTAATAGGTGTGATTCCCCAGGGGCCGTTGAGGGCAGTGGTGATTGTCTCTGTAGTTCCTCGATTGATCCGGATCAGGCTGTTGCTTTGAAAATCAGGTATCCATAGATTGAATTCGTTATTCTCTGTTGAAGCATAGAGTGTGTGGGCATTACGGATACCATAAATGTACTGTTCAGTTTCCCCTGTTTCCGCGTCTATTTCATAAACTGTCCAATCGCCTGTGCAGACAGTGTACAAGTTATTGTCATGCCATACTATCCCATTGGGTCTTTGTGTGTTGGCTGTGATGATGGTTAGGTCTGTTTGGATGAATGGCTTCAGTGTGTTGGGGTCAGCAGTAGACTGGACAATTGTTGCGGCAGGGGTAACTGTAGTAGTCTGGGGTGTTTTGGATGGCGCTGGACTTGGTGTGTTTTGCTGGGCGTAGACTGTAGTGACCATGAAGAGGCTTACGATAAGTGTGAGTGTGAGCTTTTTGTGCAATTGCATCTTGATAGTGTCTCGTTGTTTGTTGGTTTATGACTATGCGAATTTTCAATCTACAGCGAATTTGCAGCCGGAACAGATACAAAAAATGTCGTCCCCTTACCCTCAGCGCTCTTCAGCCAGACGCTTCCACGATGATTCTCGACGATGGTTTTGACGATACTCAGACCTAAGCCGGAACCGCTGATGTCTTCTGCGCCTTGCTGCCCCCTCTGCGCGCCGCGCACAAACCGATCAAACACATGCGGCTGTAGGCTTTCCGATATACCGATACCATTATCTTCTATCTCAAACAGCACGCCACCGTCCTTTAAGCCAGCGCGTACAGCAACCCGGCCCCCTTGCGGCGTAAACTTGATCGCATTTTCTACCAGATTAATCAATGCGCGTTCAAACTGACCGGGATCGCCCATAAAGGGTGTATCTTCCTCAACAGCAGCGACCAGCTGTATCTGTTTGCTTTCCGCCAGTGGTTGTAGCTCATCCATTGCGGCGTCTATGACCTGCCGTGGTCGGCAGAGAACCATCGCCAGCGCGCCGGTCTTTAGCCGCTCCAGGTCAAGAATACCGGCGATGATCCGGCTCATGCGCGTAAGCTGCTTGCCTATGGCCGAAACCGAAGTCTGCACCTCTAAACTGGCAGAACCTGCCAGGTCTTCTTCAAGCAGTTCGAGATTCGCCATCGCGGCCTGGAGCGGATTTTTAAGGTCATGACTGGTCATGCGTACCATCTCGCTCTTCAGCCGATCAAGCTCTTTTAACTGCGTAACATCGTTCAGGACGGCTACCCACCCATCTGCGCGCGGCTGTCCAAAACGGCCTACATGGCACAGATAGATGCGATCCCGAAGCGATACCTCATAGGTATACGAGCCTTTGCATCGAAGGCTTTCCAGAGCTTCTCTGTAATTTAATGGCAGCGTATTACTCGGAAAAAACTCGGTGATCGGTTGGCTGCTGTTAGCTTCGCTGATAAGCAGCAGTTGACGCGCCGCCGGATTCGCAAATATTAACCGGAACCGCCGGTCAATTGCAATTACAGGATTTTCGGTGCTGGCAAGAACTGTTTCAAGCTGGATGCGGGCCGCTTCGACCTGCTGTGTTAACGCGCTCTGTTCTGTGAACAAATGACTATGCGCAATCGCCACGGCTGCCTGCGCCGCCAGCAGCTCTAATGGCCGTACATCCTCGCGTCGAAGCAAACTCCCCTGCCGACCGGCGATCACCATCAGCACACCAATCGCATCGCCACTGTAGGTCAACGGGACAGAAATCACCGAACCAAATGTTTCCCTGGACAGCGGCAGATCCGTAACACCTTTCCAGTCGCGCCCATAATTTTCAACGAAAATCGAGCTTCGCCTCGCCGCAACCGTCCCTGCAACCCCCTCCCCTATCCGCACCGTGGAGTGGAGGTAACTTACCGGCAAATTGAAAACTGTCGCCAGTTTCAAAGACAGCCCTTCGGTCAGAAAAATACCGGCAGCATCCGCGCTCAACCAGCCAGCGGCGCGACTCGCAATCTGCTCAAGGACTTTTTCCAGGCTGATCTGGCTGGTGATCGCCAGGCTTACTTCGTAGATCGCCTCAAGCTGGGTGATCCGCTCCGCCAGCGGTGTGATGATTTCCTGCCTCAGCATCGCAAAGCTGATGATGAGCGCCGCCAGCGAACTGATATTGATCGAAAGCGAAGAAAGTCCCAACGCCGGGTTTAAGAACCCCAGGCTTTGTCCGATGATAAACAGATTTAAAGTCCAGAACAGGCTGGAAGAACGCATCTTCCGGCGATAACGCCACAGAAGATAAAGCGCCAGACCGTCGAACGCAAAGTAAAATATCGCCGACAGCGGTTGAAATCGGTACTGGAATGTGCCATCCTCACTCAATCGAAACAGAGTTGGTGTTCTATTGACTATGAGAAACACTTGGTATCCCAGAACCACCAGCAGACTGGCAAACGCCAGCGTCCGAAACTGTCGGGTATGCACCCCCACCAGCACAGCCGTCAGCGTATAAATCGCTATACTCGTCCCCGTAAACCCCAATTCCATAATGCTGGTTGCCACCATAATCAACGGCGACTGTATATCAATAATCGAGATGCCCAGCGCCAGCAATGACCCCACATTCCAGATTGTCACCAATAGCAAAAACACAGCAAAAAACTGATTTAGCTCTTTTCGTATATCATGCCACAAGACGATAATCAAAAACCCCAGGGCTAACGCCAGCGTCAACCCATTAGAAAGCAGGGTGAGGATACTTAAAACAGACATCACCTCATCCTACGGGCTGGATTCATCGGGACTGTTTGTTCGGGGGATTTTTCTCGAAGCGATACCCAACCCGGTGTTCGGTCAGAATGTAGATCGGATTGGCAGGATCCGGCTCAACCTTGCGGCGCAGTTGGCTGATGTATACGCGCGGGTAGTAAACATCGTCAATATATTCGCGCCCCCACACCTGCTCCAACAAATCACGCTGCGTGACAACGCGCCCCGCGTTTTCCATCAGAACAGCCAGCAGCTTAAATTCCGTCGGTGTCAGATGCACTTTGCGGTTATTCACATGCACGTGCCGCCGGTGCAGGTCAATGCTTAAATAGCCGTCGCTGTACCCTTGTTCAGCTTCCGCGACCGAAACCTGCGAGCGGCGCAAAAGCGCATTTACCCGCGCCACAAATTCGTTCAAACGCACAGGCTTGATAAGATATTCGTCCGCCCCGGCATTGAGGCCCTGAATAATGTCTTCTTCTGTAATCGCCTGTGCCGACAGCATCATGATCGGTGTATCGGCAATTTCCCGGATACGCCGGCAGACCGTCAATCCATCCATACTGCCGGGCATCACAATATCCAGAATCACGAGATCAGGATGCTCTGCATGAAAAGCACGCAGCCCTTCCAGTCCGTCGCCACAAGTCACCACCTCAAACTCTTCGCGCCGCAGTTTTCTGCTTAGTGCATCCCGGATGGCCTGTTCGTCATCAACAATCAGCACTTTCATATATGCGCCCCACATGAGGAACACTTCGCCATAAAAGTACAAACATCTAAAGTCAGTGTAGCATCAGATCAATTTTGCAACAAGTGAATGCCTACAGTCAGGCTAACGTCAGGTTCATATGGGCAATAACTGTTATAATCTGCATGAACCAGTTGCCGAAGAATTCATCGAAAGGTATTTTTCCGATGTTCCGCTTTTCCAAACTCCCAATTGTACTTGTCCTACTGCTCGTAATGGCGGCAGTTAGCGCCTGTAATCTGACCAGCGCGCCAGAAGAACAGCTGGCTCTCACCGAAATTCCGACCACCACGCCGCAGCCTACGCGCACGGTTCCGCCCACCGGCGGCGTCCCTACCACCTTGCCTCTGACAGCCTTTGTGATTCCCACTGTCCCATCAGGGCAAATCCCGCCCACCACGATTTCGCTCCCCCCAACCTGGGTAGCATCAGCTCCGACCAGTACACCGGTCCCCATCAGCATCGTCATCCTGTCACCAATTCCCGGTAATATAGTAGCCGGCAACGTCCAGGTTCTGGGGGCGGCCATTCATCCTCTCTTTCTGCAATATCAACTAGAATATGGCCCTGACCCCAACCCCGGCAATCTATGGTATCCGGCGACCGGTATCGTACAGACGCCGGTTTTGAACGGGCTTCTCGGCATATGGAACACGACTGTCGTACAGGACAGTATTTACCAGCTCCGCCTGCGCGTGACCCTGCGCGATGGCAGCAGCCTGTCTACCGTCGTTAACAGCATTCGTATCCAGAATCGCGTTCCCACGCCCATCCCATCGAATACACCCGCCATCCCTCGCCCGATTGCAGCCTTCACGCAGGATCGAACCAGCGGGCAGGCCCCCCTGGTGGTGCGCTTTGTGAACCAGTCCAGCGGCAACATCACCGGCTATAGCTGGAACTTTGGCGACGGCGGAACCAGCCCGGAAGCCAACCCGGTATACACTTTCCGCTCGCCGGGCGTTTTTAACGTCACGCTCACGGTTACGGGGCCAGGCGGCTCATCGAATGTCTCCCGCCAGATCAGCGTACAAAGTCAGACACCCCCGGTAGCCGGCTTCACGCAGGATAAAACCAGCGGGCCATCACCCCTGACCGTCAAATTTACCAACACATCCACCGGCAACATAACGACTTACGCCTGGAACTTCGGCGACGGCCAGACCAGCGCCGAACAAAGCCCAACCCACCAGTTCACCGCCGTCGGCACGTATAATGTGATTCTGACCGTCTCCGGCCCTGGCGGCTCATCATCAGTCACGCGCAAAATCACTGTCGAAGACCCGGTTGTGCCGGCACCCAAAGCCGCCTTCATCACCGATAAAACCGGCGGCGACGCCCCGCTCACCGTTCAGTTCATCAATCAATCCACCGGACAGATTCAGAGTTACGCCTGGGACCTCGGCGACGGTGAAACCAGCACCGATCCCAATCCGCTGCACACATTTGCTCAACCCGGCAATTACACGGTCACGCTGACCGTCATCGGCCCTGGCGGCCAGAATACAGCCCAGGCTGTCATCACAGTTACGCAGAAGCCAGATGCGCCGGTAGCCGCTTTCACCGCCGACCCCACCTCCGGCGACGCCCCGCTCACCGTTCAGTTCACCAACCAGTCCTCCGGCCAAAACCTGACCCATACCTGGGATTTTGGCGACGGGAACACATCCAACGAGATCAGCCCATCGCATATCTTCGCCAATCCGGGTACGTACACCGTCAAGCTCACCGTCACCGGCCCCGGTGGTTCGGACGAAGCGGAAGTCACCATCAGTGCCACACAGCCTATCCCTGCGCCGGTAGCCGCTTTCACCGCCGACCCCACCTCTGGCGACGCCCCGCTCACCGTTCAGTTCACCAACCAGTCCTCCGGTGACATCACCGCCTACGCCTGGGACTTCGGCGACGGCGGCGC
>JACAES010000040.1 GCA_013388735.1 Chloroflexota bacterium
GATGCAGCAACTGCGTCTCGAAGTTTAGAGCGGAATGTAGGGCGGAGACAAGGACAAGCAAGATGTCAGCAAGCAATGGCAAGTACCCACCAACCGAGGTTCAGCCCCGCGTTACACGGCGGCGGTTCATGGCGGCCTGTAAACGCCGGATCGTCGAAGAAGCGGCCAGTGTGCCTATGGTGAAGTAGGGGCGCTGCTGTGACGGCTATCGCCCAGGCGTTGAGTCAGGCAGTAGGCGCCCCGGCGGCGCGGAAAAGATACTATCCGGGCATTAACCTGGCGAGACCCGGAAACGCTTCCTGAAACCGGTCGGGCTGGGTGAGCCAGGCAAGGTCATCCGGGCAGCATTCAATGACACTGTACAAAGGCAGTTCACGGGTCAGATGCGCGTCAGGATATTCTTCGGCTTCAAAGACCTGAAGGGCGGATACCGTCTCGTACCGTGTATTGCGTGTCCAGCCTGTCGAACCGTAATGGAAAGCCGCGCCTCCCATCGCGCTCAGGCCGGCATAGTTGCCGCGCGTTTCAACGCAAATGAGATCGGAAAACAGCAGCATCTCATCGCCGGCGTTGATGGTCAGATGGTGCAGATTGGGCGGGAATACAACTTTGTCACCCTGCCTGGCGCGCACGGCATAACAGAAGGGGGCACTTCGCGCGGTTTCATCCAGGGTTTGGAAAAAGAAAATAGCTTCCCCCCACAGCACCTCACACACCTCGGCATAATTCAGGCGGCTGCCGGGCGGAAAGCTGTGAATGTGTCCCAATGTTTTGGAACGTTCATGACCCAGCCGCGCCGGGTAGAGCAGCGTCAATTCGTACTGGATGCCGAGCTGATTGTAGATATCGGCGTGTTCCGGCAGGCTGATGCCGTTATACATCCAGTACTGTACGGCCTGAGCGGGTTCACAGGCTGAATCATCTGCCACCACGGGGCGCAGTTGGCCGCGCAGCCGCGATTTCGTTTCCTTGACCGTCAGCCGTTCGTCAAACAGGATTTCGTCATGGCCGGCATTCCAGCGAATCGGAATGCCGGCCCACTGCGCCAGTGTCTTTGCGTTCACACCTGTGTTCCTTCCGGCCAGCCTCGACGCGGCCATAGTTCCGCTATCAGTTCCACCGCCACGTCATAGGATGGAACAAGCGGGTTCATCAAAAACGCTTGCAGCAGCAAATCCGCGTCGTCGTTGACAATCGCGTCTACCAGGGTTTTTTCGTAAGCGGCGTTCGCCTGCAACATACCAAACATCGCCGGGGCAGGCAGCGGATGAGGCGGGGCGATATGGATTTGCCCCTTCTCGATTGTCGCCGTAACTTCAATAATCGTATCATCCGGCAGGCCGCTGATGAGGCCGGCGTTGGTAACATTGATCGCCAGCCGCGCCGGAGCATGAAACGCCAGCCCCACCAGCACCGGCACAACCACCGCTTCATACCAGATGGCCGAGCGCCGGGCAACTGCTTCAGGTTTCTGGCTGCCTTCGTGCTGCTCGTAGGCTTCCAGCAGTTCGGTTTCCAGTTGTTGCAGTTCCCTGGCACGCGGTTGGGCCGCGCCGCGCTGCTTGTTTAATATCCGGTCGGGATGGAAGAAGTACCGAAAATAGGGATGGGGCAGCGCGCCTATCGCGCGCCCGATCTCCGGGGCGAGTCCCAGGCTCTTGCAGGCAGAGCCTTCGGCCAGCACATCCGGCAGTCTTTCCATGCCGCCAACGCGGGCGCCGGTGATCCAGCCAAAATGATGCATCCCAACGTATTGTGTATCTACTTCTGCCGGGGTTAGACCCAGCGCCCTGGCTGCCAGGTTGTGCATCGTATAAGGCGCGTCACATAGGCCAATCACCTTAAGGCGTGTCTGCTGGACGACAGCCCGCTGGATGACGCTGCTGGGATTGCTGAAGGTGATAAGTGTGCAGTTGGGCGCTTCCGCCTCAATCACGCGGCAGAGTTCCAGCACAACCGGCACGGTGCGCAGCGCATTGGCCGCGCCGCCCGGCCCAACGGTTTCTTCGCCAGGTATGTTCCAGCGGTGTGGGAAGGTTTCGTCATAGGCGCGGGCGTCCAGCCCGCCGACGCGTATCTGGTTTAATACATAATCCGCTCCCGAAAGAGCGGCCTTGAGATCGGTATCTACCTCGACCGACAAACGCGGGATAACCGCCGCCATGCGCTGGCACACGCGCCCGACCCGTTCGAGTTTGCGGGCATCGCGCCCGTGCAGTACAACCTGCATCGAACGCTCGCCGGCCATATGCGGCGCGATGGCGCTGATGAGTTCCGGGATGGCAATCGAACTGCCGCCTAATACGGTGAATTTGACCATTGTTTCCTGCCACAGCCTGCTTATGTTATGAGATGACGCGACCAATCCCTTGATGCTTAACCCATAACTTCGTAAAAAGCCCGCACGCGGTCAATCACATATTCCTGTTCTTCGTCGGTCAGTTCCGGGAAAACCGGCAGGTTCAGCACTTCGGTGCGCGACCGTTCGGCCACCGGGAAACTCCCTTCGCCCAGGCCCAGATGCCGGTAGGCGGGCTGCAAGTGCAGGCTGTTTGGATAGATAATCTGAATCCCGATTCCGCTGTTCTCCAACCAGGCGCGCAGTGCATCTCTTTGCGCCGGGTTAACCCGCAGCGCGTACATGTAATAAACGTGGCGGTCACAGTAAGGCTGTGGCTGCGGCGTTTTAACGGGCAGGTCGGCGAACGCCTCATTGTAACGCGCCGCGATCCGCGCCCGCGCTGCATTCCATTGATCGAGATATTTCAGCTTGACGCTGAGGATGGCGGCCTGCACCTCATCAAGCCGCTGCTGGAATCCCACAAACTCATGCAGGTGTTTAACCCGCTGCCCCATGTAACGCAGCATCTTGAGTTTATCATACAGGGCTTCGCTGCTGAGGGTGACGGCGCCACCATCGCCATATGCGCCCAGGTTCTTGCTGGGATAAAAACTAAAACAGCCGACATCGCTGAGGCTGCCGGTCTTGCGTCCCTTA
Source organism: Chloroflexota bacterium (assembly GCA_013388735.1). Classification (GTDB taxonomy): domain Bacteria; phylum Chloroflexota; class Anaerolineae; order Aggregatilineales; family Phototrophicaceae; genus CFX2. The sequence continues at coordinate 2,999 of JACAES010000040.1, forward strand.
TACAGCGCGCCATGCGCGTGGGCGGCATCCTCGATCACGGCTAACCTGTGCGCGGCAGCGATCTCCAGCAGTGGGTCCATATCTACCGGGTGACCGTACAGATGCACCGGTAGGATCGCTTTGGTGCGCGGTGTGATGGCAGATTCCAGCCGCGCCGGGTCCAGATTGAGCGTTTCGGGGTCTACATCCACGAATACAGGCGTTGCGCCGACGTAAGAAATGGCAAAAATGGTAGCGGCATAGGTATTAGGAACGCTGATAACCTCATCGCCAGGGCCGACACCGCAGGCGAGCAGCGCCAGATGCAGCGCCTCGGTGCCGTTGGCGATACCCAGACATAAGGTCGAGTCGCAGTAGGCGGCGAATTCCTGCTCGAAGCGTGACAGGAACGGCCCCAGTGTATAGCGCCCGGTTGGCAGTACGGCCTGGACAGCTTCGGTAATCTCAGCAGCAATGCTCTGATATTGCCGGGTCAGGTCTTCGTTGGGGACGGTCATGAAAGGGGATGAAACGGTCATTTTGTCACCTCGGAAAGAATGGATTGAGAAACAGCGTCAAGCGCGGCGCGTGCCGCGCCGTAGAGTCCGGCGTACTCGCCCAGCGCCGAGGGGATAATCGGCGTGCTGCGAGCTGCCCAATAGTTAAGATGCTGTTGAACGGCGCGTTTCATGGGCGCTTCAAGCAGGTCAAACGCGCCGACCCCCAGGCCGCCGCCGATGACGATAACCTGCGGATCGAGCAGCGTTATCAGGTTCGCCAGCCCCACACCCAGGTAAAAACCGGATTCTTCCAGGATGCTGCGGGCTAATTCATCACCGGCGCGCGCGGCTTCTACCACCTGCTGGCCGCTGATTGCCTGGTCGGACACCTGAAGGACGCTTGTGCGCCCCAGCTTGAGCGCGGCTTCTGCCCGCCGGCTGATCGCCAGCCCGGACGCCAGCGCCTCCAGGCAGCCATGTTTGCCGCAGCCGCACAGCGGGCCGCCCGGCAGGATGACCGTATGGCCGATTTCGCCGGCCACACTGTGCGCGCCGTGCCAGATACGCTTATCGAGCATCAACCCCGACCCGATGCCCGTGCCAACAATCACCAGGGCAAACGCGCTGATGCCGCGCGCGGCACCCTTCCAGTATTCGCCCAGCGCCGCCGCGTTGGCGTCCATTTCCAGAATGACGGGAAGTCCAAAACGCTGTGCTGCCATATCGCGCAGCGGCACATTCACCCAGCCTATGTTATGATTCATAGCGACGATGCCTGTTTCGATGTTCAGGACGCCGGTGCTGCTAAATCCCAGGGCGGCCAGGTCATCGTACTTCCGACCAATGCTTGCAAGCATCCGGCGCAGTACGGCATCCAAATCGTCGAGAACGGCCTGCGGCGAGCCACGACCGTTTATCAGATATTTCTCGACGGCCAGCAGTTCTCCCTGTGAGGAAACCAGACCGGCCAGCATTTTGGTGCCACCAAGATCACAACAGGCGATGAGGCGTTTGGTCATAATCGGCTTGATCCGTTCGAGTTGATGGCGGAAACGAGCGTCCATACGCGACGCTTTTTGTTATATTATAACGTAAATGCGTTTTGTCAAGGAGTCCACATGCGAGTCGCCAATCCTGCGCTGATGGTTGAACAGGAGATTCAACTGCTGCGGCTGCTGCGGCTGCACGGCCCATTGACCAGGCGGCGCTTAAGTGACCTGACCGGCTACAGCGTGTCGCAGATCAGGCAGCTCACCCAGGATTTACTGGGTCACGGGCTGGTGATCGAAGATGGTATGGCGCCTGCCGAAACACCGGGGCGACCCTCTCAGATGTGGACGCTCGCCCCGGATGCCTGCCTGGCAGTTGGTCTGGACGTAGGCGGTCACTTCACACGGGTCATCACGCTCGATGCGGTTGGTCATGTGCTTTACCGCCACACGCTGCCGACACCCACCTCGAACAATGGCAGTGAACTGTTGGCATTCCTGAAGGAACAGGCTCAGACGGCGCTGGACAGTCTGGGAAAACAACGTTCGCTGGTACGGGGGGTAGGGGTAGCCTTCAGCGGATTCATTGATAACCGGTCGGGTTATTCGATTGCCGCCCCTAATATTGCCGCCGGAAGCAACCTGCCGCTTCAGAGTTATCTGGAAGGTGTTTTGCGGCTTCCGGTCATCATCGAAGACAGCACACGAGCCATGACACTGGCCGAAATGCGCTATGGTGGCGACCAGACAGCCGAAAATTTCCTGTGTGTGAATGTCGGCGCGGGCATAGGCATGGGAATCGTCGTCAACGGCCAGCTTTATCGGGGCGGGGAAGGTTTCGCCGGCGAAATCGGCCATATCCCGGTGCAGCCCTACGGCGACCTCTGCCACTGCGGTCGGCAGGGCTGCCTGGAAACGCTGGCTTCGGGGCGGGCTATCGCATCACGGGCGCGCATGATGCTGGAACAGCGGGTGCCGTCGAAGCTGCATGAACTGACGGCGGGTGTGCCTGGCCGGGCGACCACCGAAATGGTGACACTTGCAGCCCAGGCCGGCGATCAACTGGCAATTGATCTCTTAAACCAGGCCGGCTTATGGCTGGGTATTGCCCTGGCAACGGCGATCAATCTGCTCTCACCACAGAAGATCATTCTTACGGGTGGGGTAATGCGCCACAATCACCTACTGCTGGCGGCGGTGCAGGATGCCGCTGAAAGATATGCACTGCCCCATGCGCCACGCCCCCTGCCGATTTCATTGAGCCGGTTTGACAATGAGGTCGGCGCTTTGGGCGCAGCAACTCTGATTCTGGATGCCGAATTTGACAGCGGGTTTGCGCGAAGGTTGACCGAAAACTGACGGTTCCCCGTCCTTTGGTAGAAAATAACAACCACAAATTGCAATAATCTGTCGGGATTCTAGTGACTTGCGCGCCGAATTATGTTATATTATGTCAAAACTGGCGACTGTCGAATACAACATATTCCGCCAGACACAAACAATCAGACGTTTAATTATGGAGGAATTGAGGATGTTACACTTTCGCAGCATTAAGTTTGTTGTCCTGCTGGCCGTCCTTTTAGGCGCGGTCGGGATTTCGGCAGCCCAGGAGTCGCCATTTGCCGGCGAGACAATTCGTGTGCTGGCCTTCGAGGGGTACACGGATGAGGCGCTGGTCGGCAGTTTTGAGGAACAATACGGCGTGACGGTTGAAGAAGTGTATGTTTATTCCAATGACGACATTTTTGCCAACCTGCGTGCCGGTGGTGGCGAGAACTTCGATATGGTGACGCCGACCAGCAGCATCTGGCCGATCCTGATCGAACAGGGGCTGGTGCAGGCGCTGGATACCACTAAACTGACGAACTATGAAAGCCTGTCCGAGACGATGCGCACGCTGCCCGGCGCGACGGATGCGGATGGCACCCCCTATATCGTGCCGTTCTCGTGGGGCGCTGACGTGCTGGTTTACAACACGGACGTGTTTGCAGAACCCCCCGCTTCCTATGATGTCCTTTTTGATGAGCAGTACGCCGGTCAGATCGCCGGTTGGGACAACTCGTTCTCGCTGGCAATTTACGCGCTGGCGCTGGGGTATGAAGACCCATTCTCGATGGAAGAAGAACAGTTTAACGCCGTCAAAGAGGCGCTGTGCGCGCAGTACCCGCTGATCCGTTTGTACCCGGCACAGATCAGCGATTATGTGAATGCCTTCCAGAGTGGTGAGGTTGTGGTGGCGCTGACCGGCGGCACAGAAGTGGCGACGGCCCTGACCCGCGAGGGCGTGGAAAATATTGACTGGGTGATCCCGGACGAAGGCACGCTGGCCTGGGTGGACGGTCTGGCCGTGACTCAGGGCGCTCGCAATCCCGAACTGGTTCACCTGCTGATCGACCACCTGATCGCGCCGGAGCAGCAGGCTCAGCTCCACATTGACCATGCCTATGGGCTGGCGAACCCGGAAGCTTACGCGCTGCTACCGGAAGAGTCGGTCGCGCTGCTTGAGCGGCAGGACCCCGCAGCCAATGCCGACAAACGTTTTGTACCCTGGGCGCCGGTTGCTGACTTCGACCTGTGGACGCAAACCTGGAACGAAATCAAAGCCGGCTGCTGAAAATATAACAATGCGGTAGCGTCGAGGCGTGCTTCGTCCTTGCGCGATAGAATTGCACGCAAGCGGTAATCGGATTAAGCGGTTGCAGGGGTGTTCAACCGACGCCCCTGCGCCAGTCTCGTGAGTCGTGAGTTTAGAATCAAGAACATTCGCATGAAGGTTCGCCATGTACCTATCAAACACCACCGCAGTGCGTCATGACATCCCGCAAACCGCTGCGCCGCCCGCTTTTCTGTCGCTGGTGAATCTGACGCGCTATTACGATGCGACGGCGGCGGTGCGCGGGTTAAGCCTGGATGTGCGCGAGGGTGAATACATCACGCTGCTGGGGCCAAGCGGCTGCGGTAAAACTACCACCCTGCGGATGATCGCCGGATTTATCCCGCCTTCAGCCGGACAAATCCTGTTAGATAACCGCGACATCGTTCATCTGCCGCCAGAAAAACGGCCAGTCAATACCGTTTTTCAGGACTACGCTCTGTTTCCTCATCTCACCGTCGAACAGAATGTAGAGTACGGTTTACGGGTGCGCGGCGTGCCTCGCAGCGAGCGCCGCGCCCGTGTAGCGGATATGCTGGAGCGCGTTCAAATTGCGGAGTTCGCCCGCCGCTATCCTCGCTATCTCTCCGGGGGGCAGCAGCAGCGTGTGGCACTGGCGCGGGCACTGGTATGCCGTCCGCGTCTGCTTTTATTAGATGAGCCGCTGGGCGCGCTTGATGCCCGATTGCGCGAACAGATGCAGATCGTGTTGAAGGATTTACAGCGTGAGCTGAATATCGCCTTTGTCCATGTTACGCACGACCAGGCTGAAGCGATGGCACTGGCCGACCGTATTGTGGTTATGCGGGCGGGCGTCATCGAGCAGGTTGACTCGCCGGAGGGCCTGTATCATCGCCCGGTAAACGACTTTGTGGCCGATTTCCTGGGGACAACAAACCTGCTCAAGGGCCGTTGTGTAAGCCAGGAAGGCGACATCGTACTGCTGGAGACAGACGGCCTTCGGATGCGCGGCAGGACTCATTTACAGTTCGCGGCGGGCGAGACGCTGCATGTATCGTTGCGGCCTTCCTGCATCCATTTGAACAGCAGCCTGTCCGCACAGGATAACGTATTCGATGGCCGGGTTGAGGGCATCGTCTATCGGGGCGAAAACTGGCTTCTGCGTATCAATACGGGCGCATATCATTGGATCGCCCTGACGCCGGCCCGCACCGGCAGCGATGCCGGCGTACAGATCGGGCAAAACATCAGCTTCGGGTGGCGGGCAGAGGACTGCTGGTTGATGAAAGCCGAGGCATGACAGGCACTTATGGCACAAACGATCTTACCGTCGCGCGCAACAGAATTTCATCGCAGCGCGGAGCAGACACAGGGCAGCCGCGCCGGCCTGATTGCGCTCCTGGCGGCACCGGCCTTGTTTGTCACACTGTTCATCCTGCTGCCGCTGGGCATCATGTTCCTGTATTCGTTCTGGACTACCGAAGGCTCGCAGATCGTGCCGCAGTGGACGCTGGAGCATTATCAGGCATATTTCAGCAAACGGCTGTTTTATGCGCAGTCGCTCAAGTCGCTGCGGGTGGCTGCGATGGTCACGGGTACCTGTCTGCTGCTCGCCTATCCAGTATCCTATTTCATCGCCACCCGTCCGGCGCGCCAGCGCAGCATCTGGCTGCTGCTGACAACCGTCCCGATGTGGTCAAGTTATATCGTGCGCATTTACGCCTGGCGCACCATCCTGGGATTAGATGGCGTTCTGAACAGCGCGCTCCTAAGCCTGGGGCTGCTGGCCGAACCGAGTAAGTCTTTTTCGTTCAATCAGTTTGCCGTTTATATCACGCTCACCAACTATCTGCTGCCGTTCATGATCGTGCCGCTGGTATCCACGCTGGAAAAAATTCCGCCCAGCATTTTCCAGGCGGCGCGCGATCTGGGCAGCGAGCCGCTGGATGCATTCCGACGGGTGCTGATTCCGTTGAGCCTACCGGGGGTATTCGTCGGCTGTCTGAATGTGTTCATTGTGGCGCTGGCGGACTATCTGACTCCGGCGCTGGTCGGCGGTACAGATGGCGTGATGATCGGCAACGTGATTCAATCGGAGTTTGGCGCGTCATTCAACTGGCCGCTGGGGGCAGCGGCGACCTATGTCACTGCCGCAATAGCGATGATACTCATTCTGACACTGCGCTGGCTGACGCACCGCCGGGCGAAAGAGGTGAAGTTTTGAGTCAACTGCGCCGCCTGGTTTTCTGGTTTTATGCGCTTCTGATCTACGGCTTTCTCTTCCTGCCTATGGTTGTGATCGCCCTGTTTGCCTTTGGCCGGGGCGATAACCCGACACGCTGGCCGCCCGATCTGCTGTCGCTGCAATGGTTCGAGGCAATTCTGCGTGATGAGGCCATGCTAAAAGCCCTGCGTAACAGCTTCATCGTCGGGTTGGTCGCCGTCAGTATCGCGGCGCTGCTGGGTACAGCCGCCGCTTTCGCCATCCATCGCTACCGTTTTCGGGGTTCAGCTATCTTCTATGGGCTGACTATGCTGCCGGCCTTCGTGCCGGGGCTGGTGCTGGGCATCGCGCTGCTGATCTTTTTCAGTTCGCTGGACGTGGAACTGTCAATGCTGACGGTGATAATCGCCCATGTCACCTTCCTGACGCCCGTCATCCTGAGCGCAGTCCTGAGCCGGCTGGAGCGGCTTTCGCCCAGTTACGAACAGGCCTCGCGTGACCTGGGCGCAAATGCCTGGCAGACATTTGGCCTGGTGACACTGCCCAATCTGCGTACCACGCTCATTGGCGCGCTGCTGTTCGCTTTCACTCTGTCATTTGATAACATCGTCTTGACCTTCTTTGTGACAAGTTTTGAAAAGACCCTGCCGCTTGAATTTTGGGGGCGGCTGCGTTTTGGTCTGACGCCGGTGACAAATGCGCTGGCGACCATCATGGTTGTGTTTTCGATTGTGCTGATACTGGCAGCCAATCGTTTTATGAACGCGGAGTGAACGATGCGGCTGTATGCTTTTTTCGCGGGATACGAAATTGCCGACAAGAGTATGCTGACGCTGGGTCGAGGATTGGGCGTCCAGGTCAAGATTCCCTTTCAGTTTTTCCTGGTCGAGCATCCCAAAGCTCGTTTTCTCTTTGATACCGGCATGAACCCGGCGGCGCTCAGCGACCCGGCCCACTACCCGCCAACAGCGCAGTTCGGTTCGTATGTGACTGAGGCCGATCTGGCTGTCAACCGTCTGGCCGAAGTGGCACTCAAGCCCGACGACATCGAACTGGTCATCAATTCGCATCTGCACTACGATCATGCCGGCGGTAACTGCCAGTTTCCTCAGGCAACCTTCATGGTGCAGTACGACGAGATGCAAAGCGCCATGTGTCCTGAACCCTGGTCAGGACTGGTGGCCGAGAATTACGCGCGGGTGGATTTCGATCTGCCGGTGCGCTATGACCTGCTTGATGGCGATTACGATGTGTTTGGCGATGGCTCTGCCCGGCTGATTCGCACACCGGGACATACACGCGGACACCAGTCGCTGGTGCTGCGGCTGCCGAATACGGGGACGATGATTCTGGCGCAGGACGCAGTCTATCTGCTTGAGAACTTCGAGCGCCACATTCTGGCAACAACCTGTTTCGACCAGAAGGCAATGTATTTTTCGTATCGCCGCCTGCAAGACATTCAGCGGTTAGAAAACGCCTTGATCTTGCCCGGACATGATATTCAGGCATGGGAGAAACTCAGGCACGCGCCGGCTTATTACGATTGAGATATGCCACCGGCTCTTATACCCGATATAAACACGCGCTTCGCAAGCGGTTCACAAGAGCTTCCTACGGCTTTTCAGGGTTGCAATCGGGGGCGTTGTATGGCAGAATAAGGCCTGTAGAATGTGCTTATCTTATTTATACTGATGAGCGTGAACCTGTTTGGACGACCTGTTACCTACACCTGCCGAACCCATCGTCCCTGACCCCAAACCGATCTTCCACGCTCTTATCGTGTGCGAGGAAGATGGTGATGGGATGCATGTGTCCCTGGTGCAGGACGTGCCGCCCGAACACTTCCGCCGCCGCTTCATCCGGGGTTATCAGTTCGACCTGCTGTTCCATTATTCGCCCGAAAGCGCCGCCTGCCTCACCCAGACTGACTTTCGCTTCGCTCTGACACTGGCGATCACCAAAGTTCTGCTCACGTCCGGCCTGCACTTCCGCACCCGCGCCGAAAACCAGCACCGTATCGAATACCTGGAGAAGAAACTGTTCCCGCACCCGCTGGACGAGCCATTCTGGATAGATTAACACGCTTATCAGAAAACGCCTGATGTCCGCTCTGACCTCCGCCGGACGCTCGACAGCCTGCGCGATCTGGTAGCAAGCACCGATGCGCCGGGGATGGCGCAGCCGCAGGTGTTCGTCTCAGGACGAGCGGCGGGTCAACATGGGACACAGCAGCGTGACCGTGACCGAGAAGTACGTCGGCCTGGACGTGGACTGGTCGGAGCGCGTGCCGAACTGGACGATTGAGATTTAACAGGCTGCCGGGAACTATCAGCCACCCATGTGATACATCTCTACCTTTTCGGTTCTCTGCCCGTTACTGCGCTCTTCTGAATAACGATCTTTCCGATGCTGCCACGTTTCCTTGATACATTCCGCAATGACTTCATCCGACGCCCCTGAACGCAGTAATCGGCGCAGATCAACCCCCTGCCGTGCGAACAGGCAGGTATAGATTTTCCCCTCAGCAGAAAGGCGCAGTCGGTTACAACCCCCGCAGAAGGGATTTGAAACGGACGTGATGAAACCAATCTCGCCGCTGCCATCGGCATAACCATAACGTTTCACCACTTCGCCACCGTAATGAGCCGGCAGCGGGCGCAGCGGAACCACGCGCCCTATTCGCTGGATAAGCTCATCGGTGAGCAGGACATGATCGTATTTCCAGCCGTTGAGCGTTCCTGTATCCATGAACTCGATGAATCGGACGATATGCCCGCGTTCCCGAAAGTAGAGGGCCAGATCAACCAGCGTATGGTCGTTAACGCCACGCTGCACAACAGTATTGATTTTAAGCGGCGAGAACCCCGCCTGCTCGGCCGCGCTGATGCCGTTGAGAACATCGGTCACTTTGGCGCGCCCGCCGTTCATGCGCTGAAAAACCGCCTCATCAAGGCTGTCGAGGCTGATGTTTAAGCGCATTAAGCCCTGATTGCGCAGCAGCCTGGCCTTTTGCGGCAGTAAGAAGCCGTTGGTAGTCATCGCAATCTCGCGGATACCTTCCACCTGTGAAAGCATACCCACAAGTTGTTCGATACCGGGTCGTACTAGCGGCTCACCGCCGGTCAAGCGGACTTTATGAATTCCAAGCCTGCTGAACCCCCGCGCCAGGCGCGTAATTTCCTCGAACGTCAACAGATCGGCGCTGCGAATGAATGAATATCCCTGCCGGAACTTATGCGCAGGCATACAGTACGAGCAGCGGAAGTTACAGCGATCTGTCACCGAGATGCGAAGATTTTCGAGGGGACGGTTAAAGACATCGTAGAGGGTCATATCAGCTGCTTCTGAATGTGCGCTACATCATCCGGGGTGTTCAAATTAATAAATGATCGCCGTTGGGGGTCGAAGGGGGCAATCTCGGCTTCCGTAATCAGCCGAAGTTGCATCTGCGGGTAAATATCACTGATGCGAAGCTGCTTTCGTTCAAGCTGTTCGCGTACAACCGGCAGGCAGGCCTGATGATAAACTGCGTGCAGTCCCTCATAATTGCCCCCGATAAACGGAACGACTCCATCTACCCCCGAACGCAGCTTCAGCATGTAACGCAATAAATTCACATTCAAAAAAGGCATATCACAGGCAAGACACAGCGTATAATCGCCGGCGCTGTAGTGCAGCGCGGTATAAAGTCCGCCTAACGACCCGTGCTGTGGATAAACATCGCCGTACATGGGTAAGCCCAAATGGGCATACTGCTCAGGCGTATTGGTAATCAGAATGATGGGCAGATGCAGATACGATACACGCTCAATCACATGCTGAATCAGCGGCTTGCCGGCGAGGGGTAAAAAACTCTTGCAGCTTCCCATGCGCCGAGACAGTCCACCTGCAAGAATCGCTGCCGTTACATCATTTGGCATGTGCCTGTACAACCTCATCCAGAACGGTATCAAAGGCGCTGCTGCCAACCTGGTAATAACCGTCCCCTGCGCAGGCGCGGCAGATGGCCTGCCCATCAACAATCACTTCACGCTCATTGATAATCTCTTCGCCACAGACAGCGCAGTTCACCCGCACACCTGGACGACTGATGAGTTGTTTCAGGGCGATGGTAAGCGTGACTGGCTGCCAGCACAGCATTTGTTCTACAGGCATAACCTGATAGGCTTGCAACTGTGCGTGCCAGCGGCTGCGGGCATCCGGCTGGCATACGCGCGCGTTGGAGCGTGACTCCGCATGAGGATAGATGCGAACCGCCCGCTCTGTCATGGTATCCACGAAGGTGGCTGCGACCTTGCCGAAGTCCACCAGGCGCATCGTGCGATGCCCCAGCGAGCAACCGGTCGCCACTGATACACCGTCCGCAAAACAGCCGTCAGTTTCGACAAACGTTATCAGCCGTTTATCCGACTGCGGTAAAACCAAATCCAGCAGTTCGGCGGCGTATAACCCCATGCGCACCCCGATCACCTGTCGAGGACAGAGGTGATCGTGCCGGGCGGCGGTCTGGTCGAGAAGTTGGGTCAAGTTAACCATAACCACGCTAACCTTATCATCACCATCATCAGCTTTATCAAACTTTATCAAAAAGGAAGGTAATCGTTGCCGGTTACCTTCCTCATCGCAGTCGGTCAGCTACACTTTTTCGATCTTCACCAGCGTGTCGTAGAATACGGCGCTGCCGCCCACCGGGTCAACCAGTGTGGTGTTAGGCGTGTGAGGGTCAGTTCGCATCGCAGCATTGGCATGGAAACCGCGCAGGCGGCGCGCATCACCTGGAATGGTGGTGCCGTCAATCGTAAAATCCACCCCGCCATAAGACCAGTGACCAAAGCCGAGGCCAAAGGCGACCACGCCGGGGCGAATCCCCTGTGTCGTCCTGACTTTACCGATCATCGGAATTTTCGTGCCGTTGGCTAAGTCCCATTCCCCACTGGGATTAGAGGCCGAGCTAATCCGCGCCAGATCGCCATCAGCCAGCCCGCGCGCGGCAGCATCATCAGGATGCATTTCCAGCGTATTCTCCGGCAAAACCGCCAGCAGCCAATAGTTCGATGCCGTGCGGGACTTGGTTTGCGAGATGACTTTGTAGGTAATCAGATGCAGGTCATAACCGGCGGCGCGGTCATCAAGCACTTCGCCCAGAAGCGATTGCCCGGCGGGGAAATAGCGCGCATAACCGGTCAGATGTTCCCCACTCATCGGGTTTTTAGTGCCGTAGGTTTTCTCTTGGTAGATATTGATGAGCGTCCCGAACGGATGCGAAACCTGTGTCGTATCCACGCCAAAGTAGTTCACGCTCTGTTCCGGGAAGACGCGCTGCGTATACCCCTTGCTGAAACTCTCGAAACGCCCGCCCCGGTTCATCACGTAGACCACTTTAGGCCACAGATCGCCTACGATCGCCTGCCAGCGTTCAGCATTGAACACGCTGTCGGGCAGGTGACGATGCCCTTCCAGGAAGATACGGATTTCGTCATCATCCGCATCCGGCACAGCCCCCGAACCATCCTCTTTCTCGCCAAAAGCCAGATTGGCGACCATCTTCAGGTAGAATTCGTCGGGATGCACCAGATCGCCATACGCTCCAAACCCACCCGGCCCAAAGCTCTTTAATTCCAGCCGTTCGGCGATGCCCATCAGGACAGCTTCGAGCGATAGTGGAGTCGGCTGGCCGAAGACCGTTACATCAGGAACCATCGGCGCAATCACCGGATTACGCACAGCTTCGATCTTGAACGAAACGCTGGGATGGCTGCCGTGAAACTCCCACCGCTCCAGGTACATCGTATCCGGGAAGATGTAATCTGCGTACATGCTGGTTTCGCCAATGAACGGGTCAATGGCGATGAACAGCGGCAGCTTGGCAGGATCGGACAAGGTTTCGATATTTGTATGGCCGGCAGGTAAAGAATAGACCGGCGATCCCATGTACCACATCAGCGCCTTGACAGGATAAGGATAGGCATCACCGATTGATGGGATGATTTCCTGATAGATGTCGCTCGCCAGATAGTACCAGTTGCGCGGCGCGGGATACCCATCACGCAGGAACAGGGTGTGGTTCTCATATTTTTCGTTATGCCGGATGATGCTGGTGCCGAATAACGAAATGCCGGTGCTGCCTTCTTTAAGGCTGAAGGGCTGCCCTTTCTTAGTGCCATCGGCTTTATAGGTGCTGGCCTTGATGAGGCCGCCGGCATAATCGTAATTGCCGATCAGCGCGTTGAGCGTGTACCACGCCAGCACGTTATAGAAGCCGTTGGTATGCTGGCTTACACCCCGGTGAATATCCGCAACAGCCCGTTTACCGTGATTGGTGAACTCGGCGGCCACTTCAACGATGTCTTCGAGTTTCAGCCCGCACAGATCAGCCCATTCCTGCATGGTGTATTCATGCGCGGCATCCGAAATGATCTGTAAACCGGATTTCACGCGAATGCCTTCGATCTCGGTATCCACCAGCAAATCACCGCACACTGCATCGGCGGCATCCCGCGCATAGGGGTCTACCGCGACCGGTTCGCCGTTGACGAGCGCCACGAAATAGTCGAATGTATACGTCTTTTCCGGGTCGGTGGAAAGCGGACGCTCCTCTTTTTCGCGCAGGCCGATTTCGCTGGCACGCAGGAAGTTGCCGGGAACGCCCTTTTCATCCAGTTTGACCAGCCAGCTTGCCTCAGTCCAGGTCGGCTCGCCGTTGGCGTTGGCGGCGGCAGCATTGGCGGCAGAAAGGTACAGGCCATCGTAGCGCTGGTTGTCAATAATCCACTGGATCATCGCCAGTGCCAGGGCGGCTTCTGTGCCGGGGATGCCGGGCATCCACTTCCAGGCTTTGGATGCCGTTTTGGAGAAGCGCGGGTCAACCACCACAATCCGCGCCGCGCCGTTTGATGTGTTGGTGGTGATGCGCGGCGTCCGCAGCGGCGGCCCATAGTTGGCCTCAAAAAGCGAAGCGCCAACCAGAATGGCAAATTCGCTGTTGCCGATGTCACCCTGCCAGTAAAATTTTGAGCCACCCGTCCATTTGCCATCCACATACTGTTCGGACATCGCTTTGCCGGTGAAGTACAGGCTGCCCTGGCAAACGGTTGTATGCCCATGCGCGTTGTTTGTACCGTAGGCCTCCAAGAAGCGTGAGATAAAGTCCTTGCGCGCATTCTTTAAGCGCCCCCAGGCAAACACAAACTGGTTGTTGCGCGGGCCAAGATCAGGATGATCCGGGTCAATCATGGCATCCAGATAATCGGCGAAAGTCGCTTTAAAGTCCTCGATCAGTGCCAGCTTGGCATCTCGGTCTTTTTCAGCCTGGATTTTTTTGATGGCTGCGATCATTTCCTGAGAAACTTTTTTGTCCGTCAGGGCATATAATTCGCGCAGGCCGGGTACCGGCCCCTCACCGAACAGGTCGCCGCCTTCGACGATTTCCGTAATCGCCTGCTCAAACGAAATGGTTTCCCACTCGTTTTCGCCACGCCGTGTTCCCGGTTTGCGCTTGAGGACGCTCGCAAGACGGTAGGGATCATAAACGGACTGAAGCCCGGCCTGACCTTTCGGGCAGATCGCGCCTTCCACGGTTCCCAGTTCTGAAATGGGGGTTTCGTAGGGGATATGGGGATACAGGTTCATCGGATGGAACGGGTTGCCTTCGATTTTGGCGGCCACGCCGTCCAGCAGTTTAACCTTGATGCCGCAGCCGGTATTACACTGCAAGCAGACTGAATAGAGCTGATTCGCCGGGTCAAGCAGCCTGTAATCGTAGGCGCTGTCATCGGATTGAGCGCGCAGGTCGGCAAGCCGGCTGAAACCCGGCAGCCCGCCCAGGAAAGCTGCTGTCGCGCCGCCTGCAATCGTGCTGAATTTGATGAAATCACGACGAGACAGGCCGCAGGCAGCCGGTTGTATTTGAGGCACTTTCGTCGATTCTTTAGCCATGATTGACCTCCTCATGACGGGATCGCAGCGGCAGAAAGCGCAAACCTAAACCATAGATCAGGCTGCCCAGCCCAAAGATGAAGGCGAGCATCAACCATTCCATGAGGTTCGGCACATAATTTACGTTGAGTTTTGGATCAACAAAGGCGGTCGCCAATCCTTCGAGATCCGGCGTCACCAGAACCGGGATAACGACATTCAGCGTCACCGCCACAAACGTCACGGTGCTTAAAAAGGCGGCAATGCCAACTATGACCGGCTTGCGCGGCATGGTAATCATCAGCACCAGCGGGATCAGCACACCCAGCAGGATATGGACAATCCAGAAGCTCCAGGCATAGGGGCCGCTCAGGATCAGATTAATGCCCTCTGCCCGAATGGGACTGCCGCTGCCCTTATACAACATGGTGAAGCCGATGACCCCGGCGGCAAACACCCCGCCGGCGAGCAGGATGCTGGTGAGCCGCGCCAGGCGCTGGACAATCATCCTGTAGTTCTCATCCCGCTTATCCGGCCAGAACAAAACGACCAGCAGGGTAAGCAGCCCACTGCCGGCTGCCAGCGATGAGATCAGAAACATCAGCGGCAGGCTGGCCGTGTTCCACAGCGGGCGCGTGGCGATCACCCCAAAGATCGAACCGCTGACGATAATCAGCGCCAGGCCCATCGGTAAACTTAAATAGGCGAGTATTGTAAGAATGTTCTCGAATCGCCCGTTACCAAACAGCACCAGCGCCAGTTCGACGGTCAGCAGCACCAGGTATGCCGCGTGCAGCCAGACCATCCAGGCAATCATCGAGCTAAAATCAGGATAAACCAGCACATGCCAGAATCGTTCTGGATGTCCCAGGTCGAACAGGACGATGATGAGCGCCATCAGTACGACGGTAAAGCCTGTAAACAGCGCGTAAGCTTTGATCGGCTTCAGGTTGGAAGCGCCGGTAAGGTAAAAAAGGGTGGTGAAGACGAGCAGACTGCCGACTTCCAGCCAGATCAGATAATCGTAAAAACCAACCCATAACCCCCAGGGAACGTAGCTGGTGAGATTGGTGGGGGCTAAACCCTGAGTTAAACGCTGAACCATGCCGCTGGCACCGACAATCAGCATAATCACACCCAGGCCGATAAAGATGTCTGTCCAACGCAGTTTGATGCGTCCGGTTCCGCCGGTTGACGGTCTGCTTTCAGGAGATGCTACAGCCTGTGCCATGATTTTTCCTCCTACGTCAGATAATAAACGCGCGGCTCGGTACCCAGTTCTTCGCGCAGCCGCATCACATTCGGACGGGCGATCATTTCGGCGACCAGGCTGTCAGGATCATTGGCATCGCCGAAAAGCGTGGCGCGCCCGATACAGGTCGTGACACACGCGGGCAGCGCGCCTTCCAGGATACGATGCTGGCAGAAATGACATTTACGCGCATTGCCAATCGGAGAATTGCGCCCTTCGCGCGGATACGCTTTGCCGTATTCAAAATTGGCGGCGCGTTCATAGTCATCTGCGCGCGCCTGTCCGAGGATTAAGCCTTCAGCTTCCGGCATATCCTGGTTATACGTAAAGCCGAAATCGGTCACGCGGGCGGAATATGGGCAGGCGGTAATGCAGTACCGGCAGCCAATACACCGTTCGTAGTTCATCTCGACGATGCCTTCTTCATTGGTGTAGGTTGCCCCTACCGGGCAAACCGGCACGCAGGGCGGATTTTCGCACTGCATACAGGGGCGCGGCACAAAACGCCGTCCTACATTGGGGTAAGTTCCCCATTCTTCTTCCAGCACCGGACGATAAACAACGCCGGGGGGCAGTTTGTTTTCGGCGACACAGCTAATCGTGCAGGCATGGCAGCCGACACATTTACGCAGGTCAATGACCATCACCCACCGCCGCTCTGCAACCGGTTTCTGAAGCGCCCGGCTGAGTTCAGCCCGCATTCGCTCCAGAACATCAATCGGCCCGCCTTCTCCGGCGCTGCTCAAGGCAAGCGTGCCAGTCACCGGCAGGGCTTCGTCATCTTGCGCCAGTAAAACAGCCGGGTTATCCGCCAGCACCTCAAACGCGGCAGCGGCGGCTGCCGCCCCCGCCCCACCCATCAAGCCTTTTAAAAAGTTGCGCCTGGTTACATCAGACGCTTGCTTAACCTCATTTTGATCCGTCATATAATCCTTTCCTTTCAGCCGCCAACATGCACAAGCTACAGTGCTGCGTCTGTCTGTAGAAAGCATATGCGGTTACAAGGCCGGCGGGTATCGGGAAAAGTACGCAGGATTACCGGGATTTGTGGGGAAATTCCCTACAGGGTATCAGGTGAGGGTATCTTTTGAGAGTAAATTATGGGCCAGCACAAACTGAACCAATGCTGCTCGTGAGCGTAAGCCGAGTTTTTCCATGCCTCTTGCCCGATAAGTATCCACTGTTTTGGGGCTAAGATTTAACTGGTCGGCAATTTTGCTGGAAGTATGCCCGCGTGCTACTCGTAACAAGACTTCGCGCTCACGGTCACTCAAGGTGTTCCAGGGTGTAGAGGGTTCAGCCGATGAAACGGGTATAATATTCTCCAATAAATGCCGGGTCATGGATGGATGGACGTAGATTTCGCCCCGCATCACAGCCCGTATAGCCGACAGCAGTTCGGTATCGGCGGCGCGTTTAAGGACGTAACCGGATGCGCCGTCTCGCAACGCCTGACGCAGATAACTTTCATCATCATGCATGGTCAAAATCAGGATGCATGTTTGTGGGGCAGCTTTTCTTAACAGGGGCAGTGTTTCCAACCCACCCAGCTCCGGCATGGAGAGATCAAGCAGAATCAAATCCGGTTGTAAAGTCTTCGTCAGAACCAGCACCTCGCTGCCGCTGTCGGCTTCCCCGATCACGTCCATATCTGGCTGTGCATCAATTAACATCCGCAAGCCGGAGCGCAGTACAACATGATCGTCGGCAATTAACAAACGAATGATCTTCATCGTTTTTCCATTAACTCTGCGGTTCTGGCGATCACCGGAATTTCAATAAACAGACTGGTTCCCTGTCCGATCTGCGATTCAATCTCTACCTTCCCGGCCAGCAGCTCGGCGCGTTCCTGAATACCATACAATCCCAGATGACCGTCCTGATGGCGCACACTCGTCACATCAAAACCTTTGCCATCATCTTCGATGACGACCAGCACCTTATCATCGCTGTATTCAATACAGATGCTTACTGTGTGGGCTTCGGCATGGCGGACGATATTGGTTAATCCCTCCTGTATCATCCGATAGAGTGCCGTTTCGATCTCAGGCGGCAGCCGTTTTTCATCCATCCCCGTGATTGCCAGATCAATATTGAGCGGATACCGTCTTCGATAATCCGCGATATGGCGGCGAATGGCTTCCGGCAGCCCAAGATCATCCAATACACTGGGGCGCAGTTGTACAGACAGCCGGTGAACATCATCCAGTGTTTGCCCGGCGACCGATCGCAGTTCTACCACCCCGTTCTGTTTACGACAGTGCTGGCAGTTATCTTCCAACGTCTTCAGACCGATGATGAGCGAAGTGAGACTCTGGCTGGTGCTGTCGTGCAGCTCGCGGGCGATACGTTTGCGTTCGTCTTCCTGGGCCATGATAACCCCATAGACGTACTGCGCTCGTATCTGCTCACGCTCAAGCCGTTCGGCATCGGCGTTCGCCAGCGCCTCAATCATGGTGTTAAAAGCATCGGTTAATTTCCCAATCTCATCGTCTGCCCAGCGCATTGCCCGGTAGGAAAAATCGCCCTGTCGCACGGCCTGGGTCGCATTGACCAGATCAAGGATAGGCCGAGTTAGTATCCACGTCAGGAAAACTGCGGCTGAAATACCGATGACGGATACCATCACGGTCGTTAAAAGAAGCTGTCCTGTCACGGCGTTAATGGTCTGTAACACCTGCGTGTCCGATAGCCCCAGGCGCGCTGTACCGGCGCGTCCCTCAAAGATCGGCACGGCGGTATCCCAAATTCGCCCCTCGGTGGTCATGAGAATGGCGGTATGTTCGTAATCATCATCTGTCACATGATTGGCCGAGATCAGATTTGCAGGGAAACCGCCATTAAATGTGTGCGCCAGCACTTCCCCCTCGGTATCCAGAATAAAAACATAGCGCACATTGGGATGATTATTTTGTGTATCTTGCAGCAGCCGGTGTAACCCATAAAGATCGTTTAATAGAATGGGATCGGTGGAATGTGCGGCCAGATCGCGGGTAAAGGCAACAGCTTGCTCGGATAGCTGCGTGTACATCGCCTGAGACAATAGCTGACGAACCTGCCAAGTTACTGCCAGCCCCAGCAAAAAAACCAACCCCAGGACGATGCCGATAATTTTGATCCTGATGTTAACCCCGCCGGCAACTGCCCAGAAACGTTCAAGATACCTACGATGGACAAGCTGGTTCATGGCACAAGCGATCCTACCATTTCAGTGATCTGTCGCGCGCTGTCATAGGCGCTATCTTCGATCAGAATGAAGCGTTCCAGCCCTAACGCCTGAAGTGCTTCAACCCCTGGCTGTGTTTCGTGCATCGTCAGCAGGGTTTCCTGCAAAAGCGCCCGCTGTTGTGGCCGCATATTGGGAGAAAACACAACAGGGGGAATGCCAAAAGGCGGTGAACGATGGATCACCCGCACCCGATTGCTCAGTGCGGGATTTCGCTCCAACGCAAAATCATAGACCAGGCTATCAACAGCAGCACCATCGGCAAGTCCATCCGCAACTGCATAAATGGCATCATCATGACTGTAAGTGAAGAAGGTGCGCTTAAAAAAGGCGTCGGGCGTTTGTCCCAGTTGTTGAACGAGATAGGTTGGATAGACTCGCCCGCTGTACGAAATAGGGTCAGTAAAGGCGAATACTCCGCCTTTCAGGTCTTGTATCGTTTGTGCCGGACTGCCCGCCGGAACGATCAGAAGCGAATGATACACGGACTCGCCGTTGACTTGCGGCCCGGCCAGCAGTTCCATACCAAACTCGTCATGTCCGGTGATGTAGGCACTGGTGCAGACGAACGCCAGATCCACTTCCCCGCTTTCGATCAGGTCGTTGGTTTCCTGATAGGTTCGCCGCTGCACAAGCTGCACCGGACGACCAAGGGCTTCGCTGAGGTAATCCAGAAGCGGTTGATAACTTTCTGCCGTGCCGCGCGGCGAAATCACCGCCGCTACGGAAACACGCAACGGTACGATGCCCTCGTTGAAGCGCACAGGTAAGGGGTGAAGAGAAGTAAGGTCAATCGGCGTGCTGTCTGGCGCCGGCGCAGGACTGCCGCTGCACCCTACAACAGCCAGAATGATAAATAACCACCACAGGCAGCGCACTTTGTTGTTCCTTCGGCCAGGCAGCTATTTTTAATTCATTCCCTTAGAATGTGGCAAATCTGCCATACCAGAAACAGTTCAGATTGCAGATCAGTCAACGACCAGCCGCTAAAGCGGCTGGCTTGTCCCTGACGCACTCGCACGAGGTGGAGCATGGCTCACTTTAACCGCATACGCCGTGTCGAGACAAAAGGCTGGTTGACTGGCAGCC
>JACAES010000123.1 GCA_013388735.1 Chloroflexota bacterium
ATTGAATGTGCTATAATCGCCATCATTAGCACAGGTGTTCAGGATGAAGGGCGCTCAGCAATGGCGAAAACGCGCACCAAATACGTCTGCCAGAACTGCGGCTACCAGTCGCCCAAAGGTTTTGGCCGCTGCCCCGGCTGCGGGCAGTTTAACACGATGGCGGAAGAAGTGGTCGAAGCGGCCAGGCCGGCTTCGGCGCGGCATCCCGGCCCGGTGGGCGCGGCCTCGCCTGCCCCGCAGCGGTTGAGCGAAATCAGCGGCGACGTGGGCGAACGGCTGTTTGTGCCGGTGGAGGAATTCAGCCGTGTGCTGGGCGGCGGCATCGTGCCGGGCAGCATCATCCTGTTAAGCGGCGACCCCGGAATCGGCAAAAGCACGATTTTGCTCAGCATCAGCGCCTTGTTAGCCGAAACCGTTGGCACGGTGTTATACGTCAGCGGCGAGGAAAGCGCCCGGCAGATCAAGATGCGCGCCGACCGGCTGAACCTGCAATCCGACAACCTGTATCTGCTGACCGAAACCAACCTGGGCAGCATCTTTGAACACGCCAGACGGCTGAACCCGGTTATCCTAGTGATCGATTCGATCCAGACGACCTATATGGACGAGATCGAATCCTCGCCCGGCAGCGTCACCCAGGTGCGCGAGTGCGCCGGCCGTTTGCAGCATCTCGCCAAGTCCAGCGGTTTGAGCGTGTTCCTGGTCGGGCATGTCACCAAAGAAGGCAGCATCGCCGGGCCGCGCGTGCTGGAACACATCGTAGATACGGTGCTGTATTTGGAGGGCGACCCGTTCCAGGCCTTCCGGCTGCTGCGGAGCGTCAAAAACCGCTTCGGCGCGACCAGCGAAGTCGGCGTGTTCGAGATGTCCGGCGACGGCCTGACCGAAGTGCCGAATCCGTCGGAGGCGTTTTTGGCCGAGCGGGTGGTCAATGCGCCGGGATCGGCCATTGCCGTGACGATGGAAGGCACGCGCCCGCTGCTGGTGGAGGTGCAGGCGCTCACCAGCCCAACCAGCTTCGGCAACCCGCGCCGCACCCCCAACGGCGTGGACATCAACCGGCTGCTGCTCATCAGCGCCGTCCTCAGCAAGCGGGTGGGCCTGAAGCTGCACGAACAGGATATTTTCGTCAATGTCATCGGCGGCTTGCAGGTCAGCGAACCGGCAGCCGATCTGGCGATGGCGGTGGCGATGGCCTCCAGCTATTACGACCGGCCCATCCCCGCCGACCTGGCGATTGTGGGCGAGGTCGGCCTCAGCGGCGAACTGCGCGCCGTCGGGCAGCTTCCGGCGCGGCTGAACGAGGCGGCCAAGCTGGGGTTCAGGCGTGTGCTGCTGCCCAAAACGCGCCGCAAAATAGACGGTCTGCCGCCGTCGCTCAAGCTGCTGGAAGCGCGCAACCTGGCCGACGCGCTGGCCTCGGCGCTGCCGAAGGCGTGAGCGGAAAAGTGCCGGGTTCCAGGTGAAATTGTGCTAGGATGGGGGTGAGGACAGCAAGAAGGACACGGTGAAATGGCGGTTACACGAGAAGAGATTTACAGGACGATAGATGAACTGCCGGACGAAAGCCTGGAAGAAGCGCGCGCGCTGCTGATGTACTTGCGGCATAAACAAACGCATCCGGGTTCGGCCTGGGCCAGAACCTTGTATGACCTGTTTGCGCCGGTCAGAGAAGCCGCCGCCGAAGCCGGCATGACCGAGGACGAAATCAACGCCGCCATTGATGAAGCCATAGATGAGGTTCGGCGTGAGCGAGACTCCTAAAGTTGTCTTCGATACCCAGGTCTTTCTGCGCGCATTGATTAATCCCAGATCAGCGTGTGGCCGGTTGATTTTTGAGCAGAGTGCAGACTACATCCTGTACACAGCAGATCAGATTGATAACGAAGTCATTGAAGTATTGGGCCGGTCTTTAATACGAGAGAAATTCCCGCAGATCACGGATCGTACCGTTCAGCTTGTTAAAACTGTTCTGGAGCAGGCGCATCGCGTCACGGTCAATTCTGGCGATGTTGAACCGATTTGCCGTGACTCCAAAGATGATATTTTTCTGGCCTGTGCCAAAGTGGCGCAGGCCGATTATTTAGTAAGCGAGGATAAAGATTTGCTGGTGCTGCAACGACATTACAACACAAAGATTGTGAATGTCGCGGCTTTTCTCACCATGCTGGAAACCATTTCCGCAAATTGATGCCTTTACGTTTGTCGCTCAAACTCATCGAAGCGCGCAGCCTGGCCGACGCGCTGGCCGTCATCATCAGGCGCGCGTGATGCCTCCGGATTCTTTCATCTTAACGCAGAACGCTGCCGCCCGACCATCACCCTATAGGCATATTGCCTGAAAATGACCAGGTTCGTTATAGTGGACCTGTGCGTTTTTTCTCTTAATTCTCTTAACAGGAGGACTCTTGATGACCCGATCGGTACGCTTGGCTCTGCTGCTGGTGATCGTGGTGGCGGCGTTCGGTGTGGTGATGGCGCAGGCCGATGACAGCATCGCTTATGGCGATGTGGTTGAGGGCAGCCTCAGCGGTTCAGATGAGGTTGTGTATACCTTCGAGGGCCAGGAAGGCGATGTGGTGGTGGTGCAGGTGGTCTCAGCGCCGGAAGACGGCACCTACAGCCCTGAGGTCAAAATCCTGGATGCGCGCGACCGCGAAGTGGTCAATTCCGCCGCGCTCATCATCTTTGGGCGTATTGGCGCGATGATCGGGGGCGAACTGGCGGCAGACGGCGAATATCGCGTGGTCGTATCGGGCAGCGAGGGCGATTTTATCATGGCGCTGACGAAGCCCGAGGCGCTGGCGCCGGGCGATGAAATCAGGGACGAGACCACCAGCACGCCGGAAGACAGCACCATCTTCTACAAGAACATCTATCTGGTGGACAGCGCCGATGACTTCACCCTGACCTACGAAGTCACCGACGGCGGTTTTACGCCGACGCTGGTCGTCCATGCGTTTGAAACGGGCGGTAACCTGTTCCCGATCGCCTACGTCGGGGGTTCGGACTTTATCTCCGGGGCAGTGACGGTTGCTGGCTCGCGCGATTTCCGCATCATCACTGTCGGCTCGCTCAACTTCGGCAGCTCCGGCAGCGGCGACGAGCAGCGCGCCGAGTTTACGCTGAAACTCGATCTGGCTGATTGAAGCCGGTTTTGCGTCCGTGTCGGCTGCGGGGGACGGCTGATCCGCCCCCCGCAGTTTTTGTTTCGGTGATATAACACAGGCATAGACCAAACCGTCTGAGGATGTCTGCCATGCCCTACACAGTCTACTTCAGCGATACCAGTAGCGAGCTGCAAGATTTACGTCCGGTCATCGTCGAGCGCATCCAGGCGGCGGGGCTGATTCCGGTCTGGCTGGATGAAACCGAGCGCCAGTCGCCGGACATGCCGGAACACCTGCGCCGGAAAATCCAGGCAGCGACGGCTTTCATCAGCCTCGTCACTTACCGGCGCGCCTGGGAAACAGCCGGCGGCAGGGCGCTGACAGAAGTCGAATATGAGCTGGCGCGCGAATACGGCAAGCCGCTGGCCGTCCTGCTGCCCAGGCCGGGCAGCGAGATGGCGATGTACCTGCGGCGGCGGGCCTTCAACCAGTCCGGCGAGCAGCGCGCGGCGCAGGAAGCCTTCTGGCGGCGGCTGCTTGACGACGGCACGGCTACCTATTTTGATGATGAAACCGATCTGCTGCTCAAGCTGGGGCGCATCCTGGAAAGCTGGGCAGAAGTCGGGCCGGTCGTTCCACAGTTTGCGCCGCAAACCGCGCTCGCGCCGGCTGCCGAACTCGCGCCGCCCCCGCCCACCGCGCCCGGCCAGGCCCGCGAAAGCGCGCGCGGTTTGGCCCTGGGCGAGCCGGAAATCGAAACGCTGGCGGAACGCATCGCCGCCAAAACCGCCGCGCGGCTGGACGACCTGCAAGCGCGCCGCCAGGCCGACCTGGCCGAACAGGCGGTCAAGGTAAATGATGCGCTGCGCGTATGGCCGGGCGAACTGGTGTTTGGCCGTCCGTCCAAAGGGCGGCAGTTCCAGAGCGATATTTTTGTGATTATGCCGTTCGCGGCCCAGTTCACCGGCCTGTATACCGGCATCATCAAACCGCTGGCGGCGGAACTGGGGCTGACGGTTTTACGCGGCGACGAACTCTCCTCCTCGCGTGGTTCGATCATGGAGGAAGTGTGGGCGGCGCTGAATGCCTGCCGCTTCGTGATCGCCGAAATCACCGGCGGCAACGATAACGTATTTTACGAACTGGGCATCGCACACACCCTCAACAAACCGACGCTGCTCATCACCCAGGCCGCCGCGCCGGAAAACGTGCCGTTCGATATTCGCCACCTGCGTTACATCGTCTACAGCGCCCAGGACGGCGCAAAACTGCGCGACGCCCTGCGGACGGCCATCACGCGCCTGCTGGCGGAACTGTCCGATGGCGGCATGTAGCCGCCGCTATTCGGCGCGCGCCGTCTGCACCCATGCCCGCGCCTGTTCCAGCCAGTCCGGCGTTTCACCGTCCACGCCGCTGATGAACAGCAGCACGCGCCGGGCGATGACGGCTTCGACTTCCTCCGGGTCATGTTCGATCAGGTCAAACAGGCAGCGCGTGTAGCGCAGATCACCCAGGGCGGCCAGCAGCGCCGCCCCCGCCCCGATACGAATTTCGGCATTGGCTTTTTCGTTGGCGATTTCCAGAAATTCGGCGGTGCTGTTCCAGCCGGGTACAGCGTCCATGCCGGTCGCCAGCGACTCCCGGAACGAAAGTCCCCAGCGCGCCAGCACCGTTTCGCTTTCGGCGATGCCGGCGGCCAGCGCCGTGACGACTGCCTGCGCCATTTCGCCGGGGTCGCGCCGCGCCGTCACATCCCGCGCGATAGCCTGCGCGGCGGCGTCGGTCAGGTCGAGTCCCTGGGCGGCCAGCGGGCGCTTGAACTGTTTGAGCAGGACGGCCACCAGGGTTTCAAACGGCCAGCTTGCGGCAGGGGTGATGCGGTTCGCCATGCTTCAAGCCTCGTCTGAAGGCGTCGGCGTGCTGTGCAGGCGGTTGATACGCCGCTGAAGGTAGGGCGAAAAATAGCCCCGGTAGCGCGCCTGCAAATCCGGCAGTTTCCAATCCTCGCCGGTCACGCGCCCCCGGCAGTTAGGCGCGCCGCACCGGCAGACGAATTCGTCATAGGGCGTGCCGTCGGACATAGCATAATCAAAACAGATTTCCTCGCCCGGCTGAATATCCCGCAGCGCCACCAGCGCGATCTGGCCGCTCAGTCCCGCGTTGGGGTCGCAGGAATGGTTGACGAAATCAACCGGCTCGGTATGGAGCGGCGTCAGAAACAGATCGTCCTCTACCTGAAGGCTGTGACTTTGCGTCAGCGGCGGCAGACGGCGCAGCCCGTCCAGGTTGACCAACACGCCGGCCCACATCAGCAGCAGTTCCCCGGCGGCAATCGCCTCGCGGGCGAACACGCCAAACGCACCCTTCTGTTCCATCGGGCGAACTTCCAGACGCGGCGAAAAATAAGATGCGTTTTGCTCGTCCA
>JACAES010000089.1 GCA_013388735.1 Chloroflexota bacterium
GCCCCAGGAACATGAACGACCCGATGGGGCGGCGCGGGTCTTTTAACCCGGCGCGGGCGCGGCGCACGGCCTTGCTGATGGCGTTAATCGCTTCGTTCTGGCCGACAATGCGTTCGTGCAGGGCGGCCTCCATCTGCATCAGGCGCTGGCTTTCTTCGCCGGCGATGCGCGTCACCGGGATGCCCGTCCACATCGAAATCACTTCGGCGATATCTTCGGCCATCAGGCGCGGCTGGCGCGTTTCCTCGTTCCAGTTGGCGCGCAGGTCGCTCAACATCTGCCGCAGATTTTCGTAATGCGCGCGAAGCTGCTCGATTTCGGCGGCATCGGCGTTTTCCTTCTCCATCAGTTCCAGGTCTTCTTCCACCTGGAGCAGTTCGAGTTCGGCCTTACGCACCTGCGCCGCTTCCGGGCTTTTGTACATGCGCAGCCGGGCCGCGCCTTCGTCAATCAGGTCAATGGCTTTGTCCGGCAGATACCGATCCGGCACGTAACGCGCCGACAGGTTAGCGGCGGAATAAATCGCCTCGTCGGTGATTTCGACGTTGTGATGATCCTGGTACGGGCCTTTGATGCCTTGCAGGATTTCGATGGTTTCTTCAATCGTCGGCTCGTCCACGATGATCTGCTGGAAGCGTCGTTCCAGCGCGGCATCGCTTTCGATGTGCTTGCGGTATTCGTCCAGCGTGGTCGCGCCGATGCACTGAAGTTCCCCGCGCGACAGGGCCGGCTTGAGGATATTGGCGGCGTCCACGCTGCTGCCGGCAGAACCCGCGCCCACCAGCATATGCACTTCGTCAATAAACAGGATGCTGTCGGATGATTTGAGTTCTTCGATCACGCGCTTCAGGCGTTCCTCGAACTGGCCGCGATACATCGTACCGGCCACCAGCGAGCCGACATCCAGCTGCAAAACCCGTTTGTTCAGCAGCGGTTTGGGCGTTTCCCCGGCGACGATGCGCTGCGCCAGACCTTCGACGATGGCGGTTTTGCCCACGCCCGGTTCGCCGATCAAGGCCGGGTTGTTCTTCCGGCGGCGGCTGAGAACCTGAATAACGCGCTCGATTTCCGTTTCGCGCCCGACCACCGGGTCCAGCTTGCCTTCCTGCGCCAACTGCGTCAGGTCGGTTGCCAGTTGATCTACCAGAGGGGTTTTGCCTTTTTCACGTTCCACGTTGCGCCGTCCTGCTTCCTGCGCCGGCTGATTGCTCTGCACCGGGCTTTCCTGCAAGACCCGCCGCGTCTGACGGCGGATTTCTTCCGGGCTGATGCCCAACCGTTTCAGCACATCAATCGCCACGCCGTCAGACTGGCGCACCAGCCCCAGCAGCAGATGTTCGGTGCCGATGTAATGATGCCCCATTCGGCGGGCTTCATCTACCGCCAGTTCCAGCACGCGCTTGGTGCCGGGGGAAAGATCAAGCGCCGCCGATGAAGTGCGAGCGGAAGCGCGCGTCATCTGCTCCACCAGTTCCTCGATACGCCGCGATTCCAGCCCCAGGTCACGCAGGACACGACCGGCGACACCCCCCTCTTCGCGCATCAAGCCCAACAATAAATGCTCAGTCCCGATATAATTATGTTGCAGCCGCTCGGCCTCTTCCTGGGCCAGGCTTAGCACACGCCGCGCCCTCTGGGTAAAACGTTCCATTTTATTGTTCGGCACGGTTTATAACCTCCGCAACCTGTGGCCTGTCGGCCACACCCATCTGAATTACAACGAAACCTGAAGCGCCTGAGAATATCCCAATTTTACTCATTATAATCCCAAACGACAATCCGGGTAGCCTCAAGGCTGGCCGTAAATGGTTAGAATGTCCTCAGAAAAATAACATTGTAGCAATAAAAACGCCGAGGAGATGGTAATCCGGGTGCAGAACACAGGGGCGCAGCACACTACGCCCCTGCCTGGATGATCGGGGGGAACCTTATTCGGACGGAGGCGTCCAGTCCATATCCAGATATTCGGCAGAATTCACGCGCTTCAGGCTCAGCCCCAGGCGACGGTTTTCGATGTCCATCTTCACCACGCGCAGCGTCAGCACTTCGCCTTCCTTGACCACCTCACGCGGGTGGTTGACGCGCTGGTCGGACAGTTCCGAAATATGCACCAGCCCTTCGATCTCCGGCACATCCACCAGCTGCGTAAACGCGCCGAATTTCGTCAGCTTGGTCACGCGCCCCTGCACCAGCTGGCCGACATCGTAATTGCTGGCGACCATATCCCAGGGGTCGGCTTCCTGGCGCTTCAGGCTCAGGCCGATCCGTTTGGCGTTCGAGTCAATGCTGATGACTTCGACCGTCACTTCCTGCCCGACGCGCAGTATTTCGCGCGGGTGGGTGACGTGTTTCCACGATAGTTCGGTGAGATGGATCAGCCCTTCCGCGCCGCCGATGTCCACAAACGCGCCAAAGTCCACCAGGCTAACGACGCGCCCGGTGCGCACTTCGCCTTTCTCCAGTTGGACGATCAGCGACTCTTTGCGCGTTTCCCGGCTCTCGCGGGCTGCCGCCCGTTCCGAAAGAATGAGACGGTTGCGGGCGCGGTCTACTTCCATCACCTTGACGGCAATCGGCAGGTTGACCATCGAACCCCAGCGGTCTTCCGGCGTTTCGCCGCTGATAAGCCGCTTGCGATCTGCGCCAAGCTGGCTTTGCGGCACAAAGCCGCGCAGCCGGCCAAACCGCACGATCAGGCCGCCCTTGTTGTAGCCGGCCACGTGGCTTTCGTAAACCTGCTGGCTTTCGCGGAATTCCTCCGCCTTTCGCCAATCCAATTCTTCCAGAGCGCGGTTGACCGAAAGGATCGTTTCGCCTTTATGGTCGTTGGGATTCACCACATAAACCGAGATAACCTCCCCTGGCTTGAGCAGTTCCAGGGTTTCGCGGTTCATCCGCTCCAGTTCGCGTCCTGGGATGATGCCATCGGTTTTACCCCCTACATCCACATAAACGGCAGTCGGTGAAGTGCTTGTAATCGTGCCTTCAATCACATCACCCCGCTTGAATTTCTTCAGGTCTGGAGCCGCCCCATCATCCAGCCGTTCGCTGGTGACTTCTTCGGCTTCAGTTTGGACAGCGTCCTGCTCCATTGTGGCGGTAGGGGTCGAGGCATCAGAGGCTCCGTCCAAGTCGTCGGGTTGGCTTTCGACCGTTTTCATAGGCTCAACCGCGTCTTGAGGCGCTACCGAAGATTCGCTCCGAACTTCTTCGGTCTCGCCCAGCCCTGATACATTCGCATTCATACGAAATAGCTCCCCCGCACCTATGGGTACAGGGTCGCTATTATACACATAGCCTCTTTAAGAATCAAACACAAAACTGCCGGGGTATTCGTGCCGGAAGCCGATGTCATCCACGATCACCACGCCCGACGGCGTGCGGTCGAAGAGCAGCCAGATCGCTTCGAGGGTGGTGGGATCGAAGCCCGGGTTGGCCGCCATGAAGGACGCCATCGGGAACTCGAAGTGCTGCAAAATCGGTTCGGACGACAGGTCGCCGAAAGGTGTTTTGTAAAGCTGCACGTTGATCTGGGGCTGGACGGCAGAAAATGCGATCAGCGGCAGGCGGGCCGATTGCCCCGCCTGATCTATAAGCACGATGGTGAAATCCAGCCCCACCGTCTCGGACTCCGGTCCGGGCAGGACAGCACTGGCAGCCTTTGGCGTCAGGCCGTCGGGGTTGGCGCTTTCGGTGGACTGCGCCAGCGCCATGACCAGAACGCTGCGATCATCCTCCCTCAGCCCATCCGGAGGCAGCGTCACCTTGTAAACCGGCAGGCCGCTGTTGACGGTGCGATCCCATCCCAGGTAGACGGCGCTGGTCGCGCGCAGCCCCCATTTCGAGTCGATTTTCTGCTCACGCCAGATCGTCAGGTTTTCACCGTTCAGCGTGCCGCCCGGTAAAGTAGCGGTGGTTACGTTGATGTCCTCGCCATAGCTGCTGACGAAGGTAGTGCGGCTGTCGGCGTACTGTGTCAGATAGATGCCATCCGGCAGCCAGGTCGTCCCGACGCGCGGGTCACGGAACAACGCCCGGTAGTCCGGTTCGTCCTTCAGGGTCGCATTCAAAAAGGCCGTGCTGAACACGCGGGCGGCCTGGCGCTGCGCATCACCGGCCATAATCGGCGCAGTGTTCAGCACACGAGCGCCAAAATCAGACCGGTCGCTGCGCCCCCAGACGGTGTTAAACTGCCCGTGATTGGCTCCGGCTATCCATACTGCTGCTTTAAATCGGTCGCCCGCGTCGAATTTCACCCGGTCGTAAACATCCACGCCGTCGAAGGAATCCACATCGCCGTCGTAACCCCCGTGAATGACCAGATAATTGACATTTTCCAGCGGCGTCGGCTGGTTCATCGGCGAGTACTGCCCATCAATCGGCGCGATAGCGATCACGCCCTGGATGGCGAAACCATAGTCGAAGGTGATGTTAGCGTTGCCGGGATAATTCGGCAGGTTGTTAAACGAAGCGGCTACCAGCGCCGCCTCGCCGCCCCGCGAATGTCCGCCGATGGCGATGCGCCCCAGGTCAATCTTCTGATAAAACGGGCTGTCTGGCATGGCGTTCCATTCGCGCCACCGCTTGAGATGTTCCAGCAGCAGCCAGCCACGCAGGTCATTTTCTTCGCTTAACCCGCCCAGGATGAAGTCCACGCCGCCGTTGGTGTTAAGGAAGTTTTCGTCCACCGAGGCGACGATGTATCCCTGGCTCGCCAGATGTTCGCCCAGGTAAGCATAACCGGGGTCGGAAAATTCGGTCATAT
Organism: Chloroflexota bacterium; assembly: GCA_013388735.1. Classification (GTDB taxonomy): domain Bacteria; phylum Chloroflexota; class Anaerolineae; order Aggregatilineales; family Phototrophicaceae; genus CFX2. The sequence goes on from JACAES010000089.1 coordinate 4,766, forward strand.
CATGGTTGCCATGAACGATCAAAAACAGAGGGAACGGCCCTGCGCCATTGGGATACCAGACGCGGCCATTAATCGGCAGGGCGGTCGCGTCGAAGCCCCAGAAGGCAGTGCGTATGTTGCCCGAAAGGCCGCTCCAGTTGCCTACCAGTGCCGCGCCGTTTACCGGTTCGGTGAGGATGTCCGCCGCTGCCCCGTATTCCGGGCGCTGGATGTCGCTGCCGCTGCCATAGGTCAACGTCAGGACGGCATATGGGCCGACCAGCGACGGGTCGGGCAGGTCAAGCAACGGCACCCCGGCAGGAACGGCGGCAGCATTCGGCGGCGAGACGTCCGTCGTGCCGTCACCCAAAACCCACACGCCGCCCAGTACCAGCAGCCCTGCGCCGACCGCCAGACCAACCAGCATGATCGCCTTTTTCACGCGGGTCAGCGCTCCAAAACGGCGGCTGACCAGCACGGCCACACCGCCGCCGATCAGCGAACCGGTCAGAATCGCCCAGGTCAGCAAAATCCACAGGCCGACCATGCCGCCTGCGATGAAGGGGTTCAACAGCAGGAGGATGATCGTCACTGACCACAGCAACCAGCGGCGGTAGGCGGGTGGGATAACTCGGAACAGGCGCACCAGTAGGGGGACGATCACATCGGAGACTAACAGGCCCAACAGGACCCCCGCCAGCGTCAGGATGATGCCCGGCAGCGGCAGGCGCGCGCTGATGGTCATAAACGAAAGCACCAGCAAAACGAGCGTCAGCAGCGCCAGACCCAGCCCGGCGCCATGCCACGCCACCGGGTCAGGCGCGACGACCGACCAGATGCGTGTGAGCATATTTCCAATACGGGCGCGCAGTCCCGGTTTGTGTGCCATTGTAGTCGAGTCAAATATCGGCATGGTATCTGCTTGCCATCTTTTAATCACCTGTTCGAGTCGCGTACTCATTATAGTACAAAACCGGCCAAGCGCGCCGATTGTTGCGAGCATGATGCCAGGGCGATTGCCTATCAAATCTTAACCGGTTCGTGGCCCTTTCAGACCCCTCCCCGGCCCTCCCCGCATACGGAGAGGGGGACGAGTCAGGCGCGCATTCATCCTCCTCCGTATACGGGGGAGGTGTCCCGAAGGGACAGAGGGGGCCGGGGGATAGGGGTTGATATGACGCAAAATTACAGTTTGATGCGATTGCCTTGGGCATGACGCCTTATTAAAGACCCACCCGGTGCTCTCATTTTCCGAGGCTGTTCATTCGTATATTGCGCAGGCGTATATTGTGCATGTCAGGGTGCGCCGGTCAGCCCTTGACCGCGCCTTCGGTGAAAGTGCGCAGGATGCCTTTGCGCATCATCAGGTACATCACCACCGTTGGCAGGCTGGTCAGCACCGAGGCGGCCATGACGGACCCCCAGCGGTTGCCGCCTTCGGGATTGGTGAAGTACATCTGCACGCCCACCGTCAGCGTATAGGATTCGACGCGCCCGCCGCCGACCATCAGCGGCCAGATGAATTGATTCCAGGTATTGATGAGGATGTAAACCGCCAGCGCCGTCACCGCCGAAACGTTGGCCGGCGCGACCACGCGGGTGAGCGTCTGCCAGGAGTTCGCGCCGTCAATCATCGAGGCTTCCAGGATTTCGCGCTGGAAGGTCATAAAATGCTGCCGCAGCAGGAAGATGCCAAAGCCCAGCGAGACACCCAGCATCGGCACGATCAGACCCGGCAGCGTATTGACGAGGCGAAACTGCGCCAGCAGCAGGTAATTGGGGATGTACGTCACCACGAACGGCACCATCAGGCTGATAAGCACCAGCGCCAGCAGCAGGTTCTTAAAACGAAACTGATAGTAGCTGAAGGCATAGGCCGCCGGCAGCGCCAGCGCGATTTGCCCGACCGTGACGCCGACCGAAAACAGCAGGCTGTTCATGAGGTACTGCCCGATTGGCACGCTCTGCAAAACTACCAGGTAGCTGTCCAGCGTCGGCAGCGAGGACAGCGGCAGCAGCACATTGGAAAACACCTGATCGGGCGGTTTGAGGCTGATGCCGACCTGGAAGACCAGCGGCGTCAGCACCAGCAGCACCGCCACACCCAGCACCAGGCGCGGCAGCCACAGGCTGCGTGTATCTCTAACGGTCATAAATCACGTTCCGGTCGAACAGGCGGTACTGCCAGTAGATCAGGCCGCCGAATAAAACGATCAGGATGACGGACAGCGCCGAGGCCTGGCCGGGGCGGAAGTAGCGGAAGCCCTCGGAGTAAATGGCGTACATCAGGTTGTTGGTGGCGTTGTTCGGGCCGCCTTCGGTCAGCACGCGAATTGGAGTGAACACCGCGTCCAGCGAGCCGATCAGCGTGATGATGAGGATGAACAGCAGCGTCGGCGCGAACAGCGGCAGCACGATAAAGCGGATGAGCGTCCAGCCATGCGCGCCGTCCACGTAGGCGGCTTCCAGGTATTCGCGCGGGATGGCTTTGAGGCCGGCAATCGCCAGCAGGAAGTGAAAGCCCATGATCTTCCAGTTGGCAATCAGCGCGATCGCGGGCAGCGTCAGCACCGGGTCTTGCAGCCAGGCCGCCGGCGGACGCCCGAAATAGCCGATGATGGCGTTAAACAGGCCGCCGCCGGTGGGCAGGAAGAAAAACGCCCAGATCAGCACCACCACGTTAAAGGCGATCACCGTCGGCAGGAACAGCACCGACTGGTAAAAATCTATTTCGCGGTCGGTGAGCTGAAGCGTGAGGAAGGCCAGCGATACCGGCACGATCACCGAACCGATCACGGCGAACAGCAGGTACAGCCCGCTTTGCAGCAGCAGTTCGCCAAACAGCCGCCCGGTCAGCATTTCCTGGTAGTTGAGCAGGCCGACGTACTCACGGAACGGGTTAAGCAGGTTGCCCCGGAAAAAACTGAGCTGGAAGGAACGCAACAGCGGCACATACACAAACAGCAGGATAGCCACCAGCGCCGGGGCGATATACAGATAGGGGACGAGCCGGTGCAAGCCGGCGCGGACGGTGGCGCGCGCACGCAGCCCCAGGGTGGCCGGGCGGCGCTGGGACAAAGCCGAAGAACGCTCCATAATAACGATGCTCTCCCGATACCGTTCACAGGCGGCAAACCGCCCATCGAGTGTCCATAAACCGGCGCGGTCGGTTATGAGAGACAGGGGGTTTTTAGACGCTGTTATGCACTTTGCCCTCACCCCCGCCCCTTCTCCCGAACGTGCCTTCGACACTGGGAGAGGGGTGAAAGACATGGTTTTTCCTCCCCCTCGCCTAGCCACGAAGTGGCGGTTGGGAGAAGGGGAACGAGGGGATGAGGGCAAGCTGGCAGCGCAGAAGGGCATAACACGCTCCAGCCCACTGTCTCCACAGGTCTATGGACGGATAAACAGATACTTTAACCGGAGCAGGCTTGACCCGCAATCAGGGCGTTGATTTCTTCCGCCGCTGCGGCCAGCGCCTCAGCAGCCGTCAGTTCGCCGCTGAGCGCGGCCTGCGTGGCGCGGAAAGCCGCGTCGCCCGCCGCCAGCCCGTTCGCGCCGGGGAAGGAAGTCCAGCGCACGACGCTGCCAAGCTGGTTGATCGCCACCTGCTGGATCGGGTTTTCGGCCACGAAGTCGGCTAGGAAGGCCGGGTCTTCGGTCAGGCCGGGCAGCAGCGGCACGTAACCCAGGCCCTTCGTCCACTCGGTGAAGCCTTTCGGCGAGGTGAGGAACTGCACGAACTTCCAGGCCGCTTCCTGCTGAGCCGGGTCGGTGGCGAACACAGTCAGGAAGTTGCCGCCGCCGGGGATGCGCACCGGGTTGTCGCCGAACTGCGGGAAGGTGGTGGCGCGCACATCATATTCCGACTGCGCCTGAATGTTGCCGCGCCCGGCGATGCTGTAGGTATAGGTCACGGTTTCGCCGGCGATGAAGGCCGGGGTGGCATCGTTATAGCCGGCGTTGAGCGACTGGCCGGCCAGCACCAGATCGGCCCAGGCCTGCAAGCCCGCCGCCGCTTCTGGCGAGTCCAGGCCGGTGCGGTATTCGCCGTCCACGCAGGTCAGCATCCGGCCACCGTTGCTTTCCACGAAGGCCTGCAGAATCCAGTTGTCCGAGCCGTAGCCGAAGTTAAAAACCGGGATGCCGTTGTTGGCTTCGGCCAGTTTGGGCGCGATCTCCAGCCAGCCTTCCCAGGTGGTCGGCGGGTTGTCCGGGTCGAGGCCGGCGGCTTCGAACATCTCGGCGTTGTAATACACCACCGGGTTCGACAGCGAGTAGGCCATGCCGATCTGGCCGCCGCCCAGGTCGGTCAGGTCGAGGACGTTCTGCGGGAAGGTCGCCAGGTAGTCTTCGCCGCCCCAGCTTTCAACCAGCGTGCTGACCGGGATATAGGGCAGGTTGTTGTAGACATAATCAATGTACGGCCAGCCGATCTGGACGACCGCCGGGGGATTGCCGGCCACGATCTGCGCTTCCACGTTCTGAACCAGCGCCGGGTAGCTTTCCTGCACGCGGGCTTCGACCTGGATGCCGGGGTTAGCCGCTTCGAACTCCGCGATCAGCGCATCCACCACCGCCCCGCCGAAACCTTCATTGTTGATGTTCCAATATTCAATAACCGTTTCGTCCTGCGCCTGAACACCGGCAAAAGTCAGGAGCAGCACAACCAGAACAACCCAGATGGCACTACGCATATAGCCTCCATTCAGAAACGAAATAAAGTCAACAGTGGGCTATGCCTGCGGCATACCCTCTGCGGGATGGGTATCCGGTCTATACCCTATGCAGGCACGGTTAAAAAACATCGCAGATTGGGTTAACAACAGTGCTGTGCTGTTTTAAGGCTCGCGCAGGGGACAGCTGTAAATCACAGGGAACTGTTCAGGAGCTCCAGGAAAGCCACGCCGATGTCTTTAAAATCGCTCAGGTGCTTGAACGCATCCGTATCCTGAACCCGTTCCTGCATCCGCGCCAGAGCCTCAGCCGTCAACGAATGGATCTCCGGCGCAGGGTGTTTTGCAGATCGAAGTCAAGCCAGTTCGCCACTGTTTTTTCTGCACCTGCTCGATTCGCTGCGCTGCCCACCGGCAGTATTCTGGCGAAATATCACAGCCGCGCCACTTGCGTTTTAACTGTTCGGCTGCCACAGCGGTCGTGCCTGAGCCAAGAAAAGGGTCAACCACCACATCGCCCGGATTAGAAGAGGCAAGGACGAATTTTCGCACCAGTTCTTCCGGCTTCTGGATCGGGTGCGGCGTCTTTTCGTTCATCCCGTTGCAGGTGGTCGGGATTTCAATCACGTCGCGGGGTTTTGCGCCGCCGGGATGTGGATGCCAGCGATGGTTTTCTCGTTTGCCGTTTCCATACTGGCTGGTTACAGCCTGAGGATGTTCGGGATATTTGAGGGTGTGGCGACCGTAGGGGATACGAATATCGTCTATGTTAAACGTAAACGTATTACTTTTGCGAAAGTGCAGGATGCTCTCGTGAGATCGTCCCCAATCGCTGCCCAGGTTGGCTTTATTTTTATAGTACCAGACGAGCCACCGGCAGCCGGCAAAAAAACGCGAGGCGGGAAACTTTAAGTCGGCCAAAATCTCCGAGAACCCACAGATATATAACGTGCCGCTCGGCTTAAGAATCCGCGCCGCCTGTTCAATCCATACCAATGACCACTCGATATATTCCTGCTGAGACTCAAAAGTATCCCACTCGGCTTTTTTTATGTTGTAGGGTGGGTCGGCAAAAACGAGATCAACCGATTCGTCCGGCAGGGTTTTAAGCCATGCCGCAGCATCGCCAACCGAAATCTGCCCATTACGATGCGCGTAAAAAAACACAGGCTCTTGCGAGTTTATTTTCGTGATTTCGACCGGAAGATACTCGCCGCGCACCGCGTTTTCCCTTCAACTACACAACGATTTCTATTGTACGCATCAAAGGAAAACAAAAAAGCCCCTTTTCCGGCGTGGGAAAAGGGGCTGCTGTCGGTGCGGCTGTTGGCGCGTTAACGCCCGCCGCCGTCCACGTACTGGTCGTGCGGCAGGTTCAGATAGTCGCTGCTGGCGTCAGGGTCGGGGTTAAAGGCCAGTTCGCCGTTCACCTCGTCAATCACCACCAGGTCGCCGGGCTGGAACACCCCGCGCAAAAGCTGCACGCTGAGCGGGTTTTCGACAAATCGCTGGATGGCCCGGCGCAGCGGACGCGCCCCAAACTGCGGGTCGTAGCCTTTTTCCGCCAGCCAGCGGCGCGCCGGTTCGGTCAGGTGAATGCTGATGCCGGCTTCCTGCATCCGTTCCGCCACGCTGCGCATCTGCAAATCCACGATCTGTTCGACCTGCGGCAGTGTCAGCGGCGAGAAGATGATGATCTCGTCAATACGGTTAAGGAACTCTGGCCGGAAGGTTTCGCGCATGGCGCGTTCGATCTTCTGGTGATCGGCGACGGCCTGCTCGTCGGCGGGCTGGACGAAACCCAGCACGCCGCCATGCCGCGCAAATTCCGTCCCCAGGTTGCTGGTCATGATGATAACCGTGTTGCGGAAGTCCACCGTGCGCCCCTGGCCGTCGGTCAGGCGGCCATCTTCCAGGATTTGCAGCAGCGCATTCCATACGTCGGGGTGCGCCTTTTCAATTTCGTCAAACAGGATGACGCGGTAGGGGCGGCGGCGCACCGCTTCGGTAAGCTGGCCGCCTTCCTCGTAACCGACGTAACCCGGCGGCGCGCCGAACAGCCGGCTGACGGTGTGCTGCTCGCGGTACTCGCTCATATCAATCCGCAGCAGCGCGTCCTCGTCGTCAAACATAAATTCCGCCAGCGCCTTCGCCAGTTCGGTTTTGCCCACGCCGCTTGACCCCAGAAAGATGAATGAGCCGATGGGGCGCTTGGGGTCTTTCAGGCCGCTGCGCGCCCGCCGGATGGCGTCCGCGATGGCCGACACGGCGATGTCCTGGCCGATGATGCGCGAATGCAGGGCTTCTTCCATGCGCAGCAGTTTTTCGCTCTCGGTTTCAAGCATCTGGTTAACCGGGATGCCCGTCCACTGGGCAACCACGCCGGCGATATCGTCGGCGTCCACCACCTCGTCGAGCGTATTTTCTTCCTGCCAGCGGATGCGCTCGCGCTCGTAATCCTGCTCAAGCTGCAAACGCTCCATCTTGTACTGGGCGGCCCGTTCGTAGTCTCGCCCCGCGCCGGCGGCTTCTTCCTCGGCCAGCAGCCGGTCAATGGCGGCTTTCATCTCCTTCAGCGCGGGCGGCATGGAATACAGCGCCACGCGCAGTTTGGCGGCGGCCTCGTCCAGCAGGTCAATCGCTTTGTCCGGCAGGCGGCGGTCGGTCAGGTAGCGCGCCGACAGCCGCGCGGCGGCCACGATGGCTTCGTCGGAGATGGTCACTTTGTGATGCGCCTCGTAACGGTCGCGCAGGCCGAACAGCATCTCGATGGTATCATCCACGCTCGGCTCGTCTACGAACACGGGCGCAAAACGCCGGTCAAGCGCGCTGTCTTTTTCGATGTGCTGGCGATATTCGTCCAGTGTGGTCGCGCCCACGCATTGTAGTTCGCCCCGCGCCAGCGCCGGTTTCATCATGTTGCCGGCATCCAGCGCGCCCTGGGCGGCGCCCGCGCCGACCACCTGATGCACCTCGTCTATGAACAGGATGATCTCGCCCTGCGCGCGCTGCACCTCCTCGATGGTGGCCTTCAGGCGTTCCTCAAATTCGCCCCGGAAGCGGCTGCCGGCCAGCATGGCGCTCAAATCCAGGCTGACGACACGCTTGCCGGCCAGGATTTCCGGCACGTCACCGGCGGCGATCTTCTGCGCCAGCCCTTCGACGATGGCGGTTTTACCCACGCCGGCTTCACCGATCAGCACCGGGTTATTTTTCGTCCGGCGGCTGAGAATCTGAATCACGCGCAGGATTTCGGCGTCGCGCCCGATCACCGGGTCGAGTTTGCCTTCCTGCGCCATGCGGGTTAGATCGCGGCTGTACTTCTCCAGCGTGCGGTAGCGCGTTTCGGCCTGCGGGTCGGTCACGCGCTGGCCGCCGCGCAGTTCCTTGATCGCATCGTACACGCGGTCGCGGGTGATGCCGTTGTCGGCCATGATCTTGGCGACGGCGGTATTCCGCTCGCTGAGGATCGCCAAAAAGATATGTTCGGTGGAAATGTACTCGTCGCGCAGGCGGTTGGCTTCTTCGTTCGCCAGGTCAATAATCCGCTTCACACGCGGGGTGATGAACACCTGCCCCGTGCCGCCGCCGTAAATGGCCGCCTTCGGGCTGGCGCGCAGAATTTCGTCCAGGCGATTGCGCATGGCAGTGATGTCCACGTTCATGCGCTGAAGCAGTTGGGGGATCACGCCTTCCGGCTGTTCCAGCAGCGCCAGCAGGATATGTTCGGTGTCCACCTGGTTATGCTGGTAACGCTGTAACACCTCGTAAGCGCGCGCGGCGGCGTCCTGCGCGCGCTCGGTAAAACGCTCAAATCGCATCATGATGAATTTCGTTCCTCGTCTCGCCCGGCTGGTGACAAACGTCCGGTCCCATCCCTTTCCATTGTACAGGATTTTCGCTGCGGATGTTTTTGAGGGCAGCATGAGAGTCGAACTCTCGTTCGCCTTTCTGCTTGCAGTATAAGCCGGCAACTGTCAGATTCGCGTTAGTGTCCGATCAGAAGCGCGCAAACGGCGGTCAAATCCGGGGGATGCGGGCGCGGCGAAGCTGCTCCTCGGCATCGTCCAGCAGGCTGCCCATCATCCTGAAGATCGTCACCGCCTCGCCGGTCGCCAGCCGGACGCGCCCGCGATAGGCTTCGCGCAGTTCGTCCAGCATAATCCAGGGGTTATCGCCGCGCAGGGTGACGAACTGGTTGACGACCACACCGCCCAGCACCAGCGGCAGATAGACGTAGTTCAAATCCGGCTCGATCTGCCCGGCCAGCCAGGTCAGCACGCGGTTGGCATAGTTGATTCGTTCGGCGGCGTTGCCCAGGTCTTCCTTAACCTTCGGCTGGATGACGGCAAAACCGAGGATGATGGCATCGAACAGCGCCGAGTCAAACAGGTAGCTGACGGCCAGTTCGCCTTTTTTCATGCGCTCCACGTCGGGGTTGTGGGCGATCACCTGGCACAGCGTTTGAAACCAGCGGCTGTCCTGCACGTTAAAGCCGGGTTCCAGGTCAAGCCCTTCGTCCAGCGTGTAGGTCATCATCTTGGCGATGGCTTTGGCTTCGCCGGGGTGCAGCGGCAGGCCGCGTCTGGCAAAACGGTCGTCCACCGCTTCGATAAGCGGCTGATAAACAGTGGCGCGCGTTAACCCGGCGGAAAGGTAAACCGCGTCCTGCACCCGCGCCTGAACGAGTTCGCGCTCTTCGGCCATTTCCTCATGTGTCCACAGGCTTTCGTAGCGCGATCTGAGATCGCGGGGGGTGGGCGGCAGGCGGCGCGGCGCGACATCAAAATAGCTGGTGATGATCTCCGCCGATTGATTCCAGGTATGGGCGGCGTATTCCACCTCGCGCAGCGCCTGGAGCTTGAACTGTGATACGCTCAGTACGCTGGGCGGCGCGCCGCCGGTGGGCGGGCGCACATAACGCGCGGACTCGGTGGCGGCGCGGAAGCGCACGGCCACCCGCACCGGGAAGCCCGTCCCCGGCTGCGTGGGCGGCAGCGGCACCAGTGGGATGTTGAGGACGCCCACCTCACCGGGGCGCATCCCCAGCGAAATCAGCTTCTTCGGCACATCCAGCACCACCGGGTTGCCCTTTTTATCCTGCGTCGGCAGTTGAATACCGACCTTCACCTGCATATTCTGGTCTACCATGCTTTGCAGGACGAGGACGACCTCGACCGGCTGGTTAATGTAGGTGCGGCGCGGGAAGATGCCCATCGCGCATTGCAGCTTGTCCATGCTGATGCGCGTGCCGCCGGTGATCGCGCCCAGCACGTCGGGGTAAAATGGTTCGAGTTTGCGCGCGCCATCAGCCGTCATTGTCTGTAACCATATTTCTGCCGGGCCTGGTCAAGTGTCTGCTCCGCCAGCTTAAAAATCAGGTCATTATCGGCATCCCGTTCGGCGGCGCGTTCCTGTAAAACACCGGCCATATCCGCCAGCGATTCGCCGATTTTTTCCTCCGGCATCACCACCCGGTCAAAGAAAATCAGGCCGCCGATAACCAGCGGCAGATAAGCGTCGGCGAAGGTGAGTGGGCGGCTGGGCTGGCGAATTTCACCGATCAGCTTTTCAGTATACGCCTGCATATCTTCTTGCGAGCCGAGTTCAACGCCGGAGACAGTTTTAATGATGTTAAAAGCATGGCGCATGGCATCGCGCAGCAGTTCGTCGTAGAGTACGGTCGCCAGCGCGTGCGCGGGGCGCTCCGCCGCCGCCTCGTTGTGGTCAATCTCCCGCAGCATGGCACGGCACCAGCTGGGCATCGGCACGCTGCCGGAGTCATCGGAGGCGGGGCGCTTTTTTAACAGCAGCGACACGTTTAACCGATCGTCGCTCAGGTAATCGAAGGCATCTTCTTTAGGGACGGCCATTTCCAGGACGGCGACCAGCAGCTTGGCAATAAAAATGGCTTCCAGGGGTTTGAGCGCATATCCGCCCGCCTGGAAACGCTGGAGGGTGGCCTGGCGCAGCGGGCCGAACAGCTTCAGCCGTTTAAGCTGCGGCAGCACTTTGGCGGCCAGCAGGTCGCCGTAGCGTTCCAGCAGCAGACGTTCATCCTTATAATAGTCGCTCATCTTCCACAGGCTGATCCAGCCGGGCTTCAGGTCGGCAAGCTGACCGAACTGGCCGGACATAACGCTGAAGGGCGCTTCCAGCACCGTACCCACCAGGCCGTGCCGGGTGGTCGAATAGGTCAGCCGTTTGAGCGCGTTCAGGCGTTCCTGCGTGTCGTCGGACAGCAGTTCGAGCGTGACAGGGCCGCCGCCGTCCGGCAGGCGGATGCGGCGCGCTTTGCCCAGCGACTTGATCTCCACCGCCATGCCCACCCGATAGCTGTCGCTGACGGCGGTATCCGGCAGGCTGGAGAGCGGCAGCACCACGTAACCCACTTCTGCCGGGCGCAGGCCCACCACCAGCCGCTCTGTTTTGGCGATGAAGCGTTTTTTCTGTTTGCGCGCGTCCAGTTCCGGTATCTGGAGGTTGGCTGTCACGTCCACGTCCGCGTCGGAGGCGTTCTGAATCAGCAGGATGGCCTCGAAGGGACGCCCTGCCCGCGTGACGCGGGGGCGCACCGCCAGCGCAAGCTGGACGACGTTTACGTTCAGCCGTTCGCCGCCGGTGATGTAACCCAGAATATCGGGATAATTGGTCGTGCCGGTGTCGGTCACTCGTTCGCCTCGTTCAACGTCATTTTGTTAACATCATTATAGTAGAAACCTTGAGCGTATGCCTGCCAGTACACGAGTCCTATACGAAATTTGCGTTTGAAGGCGGTTTGCATAGGGGTTAGGGGCGGGGGAAAAACGTAACGCAAAAAAAACGCGAACGGGCAAAGGCGCAAAAGAATAAGGTCGGGGCGTGCCGGCGGGCGCGCCCCTGCAACACCTTTTGCGTTACGCCTTTGTTTTTCGGCTTAGCGGCTTAGCGGCTTTGCGCGTCCACCGCCGCCACCGCCGCCATCGCGACGATGTCCTCTACATCGTCGCCGGCTTGCAGAACGTGTACCGGCGCGCCAATGCCCAGCAGAATCGGGCCAATGGCCTCCGCGCCGCCCAGCCGCGCCAGCAGCTTGTAGGCGATGTTGGCCGATTCGAGATCGGGGAACACCAGCACGTTGGCGTCTCGCACCCGGCTGAAGGGATACCGCTGCTCCACGATGTCGGTCACGACGGCCGTATCGGCCTGCATTTCGCCTTCCACCGAGATGTCCGGGCGTTTCTGGCGCACCAGATCAACGGCGCGGCGCACTTTATCCGACGAGGGATGCGGCGTGCTGCCGAAGTTGGAGAACGACAGCATGGCAACCTGCGGCTCGATTTCCAGCGTGCGGGCGAAGTCCGCCGCCAGGATGGCGATTTCCGACAGCGTTTCGGCATCCGGGTCAATATTCACGGTCGCGTCGGTGAACAGGTACACACGCCCCTTGACGATCATGATATACACGCCGCTGGCGCGGGTCGCGCCGGGGCGGGTGTGAAAGATCTGCAGCGCCGGGCGCACGACTTCCGGGTAATCGCGGTTGATACCGTTGATGTAGGCGTCGGCATCCCCCTGTTTAAGCATCATCAGGCCGAACAGGGTATGGCTCGTCATCTGGCGGCGCGCGTGCGACAGGCTGACGCCCTTACGCTGGCGCAGGTCGTAATAGGCCTGCTCGTAACGCGGGCGGTAGATTTCGTCGGTGAACGGCTCGATGATCTGCGGGCTGAAGTGCAGGCCCAGTTCTTCGATCTGTCGGCGCACACTGGCCGCCCGCCCCAGCAGGATCGGCGTGCCGATGCCTTCTTCCTCGACGCGGGCGGCAGCCCGGATGATCTTGGGGTCGTCGCCTTCCGGGAAGACGATGCGCTGTCTGGGACCGGCTTTGGCTTTGTTGATGAGGCTGCTGCGCAGCATCCGCCCGAAGCCCTGCCGCCGGATAAGCTGTTGGCGATAATCGTCAATGTTGATCTGGCGGCGCGCCATGCCGCTTTTGATGGCGGCTTCGGCTACTGCCGGGGATACCCACAGCAGCACGCGCGGGTCGAGCGGTTTGGGGATGAGGTATTCGCGCCCGAATTTAATTGAGGTTTTGCCATAAGCGGTCAGCACGCTGTCCGGCACATCCTCGTGCGCCAGCGCCGCCAGCGCCTTCGAGGCGGCCATCTTCATATCTTCGTTGATCTCCTGCGCGTACACGTCCAGCGCGCCCCGGAAGATGAACGGGAAACCCAGCACATTGTTGATCTGGTTAGGGTAGTCGCTGCGCCCGGTGCCGATGATGGCGTCGGAGCGAACGGCCAGGGCTTCTTCCGGCACGATCTCCGGGTCGGGGTTCGCCAGCGCGAAGATGATCGGGTCTTTCGCCATCTTTTTAATCCACGTCGGCTCCAGCGCGCCTTTCACCGACAAGCCCAGGAACACGTCCGCGCCGTCCAGCGCCTCTTCCAGCGTGCGGGCGGCGGTGGTGCTGGCGAATTCGGCTTTATATTTGTTGATGCCGTCGCGCCCCTGGTAGATGACGCCCTTCGAGTCCAGCATGACGATGTTCTCGCGGCGCACACCCAGGCTGACGTAAAACTTGGCGGTGGCGATGGCGCTGGCTCCCGCGCCGGAAACCACTACCTTCAGGTCGGGCAGCTTTCTGCCGGTGATCTCGCAGGCGTTTAAAAGCGCCGCGCCGGAGATAATGGCCGTGCCATGCTGGTCGTCGTGAAAAACCGGGATGGGCAGTTCGGCCTTCAGCCGTTCTTCGACCTCAAAACATTCCGGCGCTTTGATGTCTTCCAGGTTGATGCCGCCGAAAGTGGGCGCGATAGCCTTGACGGCGCAGATGATCTCCTCGACGGTGGTGGCGTCAATTTCGATGTCGAATACGTCCACATCGGCGAAACGTTTGAACAGCACACCCTTGCCTTCCATCACCGGCTTGGAGGCCAGCGGCCCCCGGTCGCCCAGCCCCAGGATGGCCGTGCCGTTGGAGACGACGGCCACCAGGTTGGATTTGGCCGTCAGTTCATAAGCCGTCAGCGGGTCGCGTTCGACTTCCAGCACCGCTTCGGCGACGCCGGGCGAATAGGCCAGCGACAGGTCGCGCTGGGTATTCAGCGGTTTGGTGGGAGTCACCTCAATCTTGCCGGGTCGCCCCATCTTGTGATAGGCGAGCGCGTCTTGCTTTGTGATTGCCATAACAAACGTCCTTATCTGGTACGCCCGGTGCACCGGGCTAATTCGATCAGGTCGGCCAGGCGGGGAAGGACAGCCCAGGATCAATCATCCGTTTCCCCCTATAAACTATTTTAACGCGGTCGGCAGTCCTGTAAACGGACACGACCGGATAACCGTTGTGAAAACCGCCCACAACGGGCGGCTTTTGTGGGCGGCGTGGAGCGTTTGGGGACATAGTACTAAAGTATGACAGAGCCTCACTTTGAGAAAACTTAAAGAAATAAATTTTTCCCGAAAATCACCGGAAAAAGGTTGCATGAAATATGAAGTTCGTGATATGATGTCAACGTGATCTTCATTCTAAATCAATTCTAGAGGGTGGCGCCATGTCTTACTTCACTTATCAGGAGCATCAATCACTGGCCGCCGGTCACGGTCAGCACAGTGATGCCCATTTTCAGAGTGCCTATAACAAACTGCTGGAACTGCACAACGCGGTTTATCCCCGGCTGCGTAACCACAACCTGGATTTACATCCACGCTGGCAGAAAGCGTCCATCATCGTCCACGAATCGGCTGCCGCGCTGGAGCCGAGCAACGCGCTGGTGCTGCCTTACTTCCGCTCCAGGGAGCAGGCCGAGATGGTCGAAGGGCTGATGGGCAAAGATCACGTGATGGGCGGCATAGACACCTACCGCCATCCGGTCATCGAACTGCGGCTGATGCCCAACAGCTTCACCATCGAGCTGGTGGTGTCGCGTTATGCCTGGTGGGACCAGCAGAACTTCATCGGCAAGCTGGAACTGCCCCATCACCGGACGACCTTCCGCGAAATTCTGCTCGAGATGGACAACGACTTCCGCTTCGGCTTTTGGCAGGGCGTCGAACTGAACGACATGCACCTGACCACCGCCGAAATGCGGCGCGGACATATCCTGGACGAGTGGATGGACACCTTCGCCGATGGCAAGGACTGGCTGCGGATTGGCCGCTGGTACGAGCCGGAGTCGCCGGCGCTGCACCCGTCGCGCCTGGTGAGCGAAGTGTTCGATACCATTAAGGCGCTCAACAAACTCTACAGCTTCCTGCTGTGGACGAGCAACAACAATTTCCAGAACTTCTACGAGCGCCGCCAGCAGTACGCCCGGCGTATGTACGCTTAACCCGTTCTGAGCGCGACATTCTGCGTGTCGAGCAGGGACGGCCCGATATGGCCGCCGGCACCATACCCCTAACCTTTATGCCTTGCAGAGATGGGGCTGCATCATGCTGATGACTTGTGACGCCTTGTAGGGGTGGGTTTAGAAATCCGCCCCTACTGCGTTTTTCCTCTGCGCCTCTGAATCTTTGAGTCTCTGTGTTGGGCTTTTTCCCTCTAGCTGAGGCAAACGCGCCCCTAGCGCCGACCGCGCACCACGCCGTACCAGGCCGCCACACCCAGCAGCGCCGCCGCCAGCACAACCCACACCAGCGCCCACACCGCCGCCGGCACCAGCGGGAACACCTCCGCGCTGAAGGCCGCCGCGTCGTTGCGCAGGCTGCCCATGCTTGCGCTGCTGTTGCCCACCAGAAAAACCACGTCCATCACGGCGTTTAATCCGGTCAGAATCGCCAGCACGTTCAGCACCAGGGCATTGAGAGCGCGGTTAGCCTTGTAACCCAGGCCGATCAACACCGCGCCAAAGGCGATGCCTACCAGCAGCGCCGTCACCGAACGCAGGCCGAACAGCACCGACAGGGCGATCAGCAGCGCGCCCAGCCCAACCGAAATCGCCCGTGTGTGGCGCAAGCGGTTGGTCAGGTAAAACAGCGCCGCCCCGAACAGCGCCGCGCCCAGGTACCCGGCGGGCAGGATGATCGCCCGGCTGCCCCCAGCAGTGATGGCCTGCCCCGCGCCGTTGCCGTAAATCTCGAAGCCGATGAAACGCCCGCCGGTGAGCAGCGCCGCCAGGCCGTGACCGGCCTCATGCACGAAAGTGACGAACAGCCGGAAGGGATAGAGCAGGAAGTCCAGCCCCGGCACGTTCCACAGGATGAACACGATTACGATGGCCGCCGCCAGAATCAGCAGATCGCGGCGGCGGTGGCTTTCGTCCAGCAGCATCGGTAGATTGCCTCGCTTTCGGATAAAATGATAACTATCGCCTATGCAGAAAGGACTCCCAGTCGTGAACGACTACGAAACGCTGCGCTTCGGCACGGTCGGCTCGCCGCAGACCACGCCGGTTTCCGGCACGCCCGCCGCCGTCGCCCACATCCGCGAACTCGGCCTCCATCATCTGGAGATCGCCTGGGTACAGAGCGTGCGGGTCAGCGACGAAACCTGCGCGTTAATCAGGGCGGCGGCGGAAAAACACGGCGTCACGCTCAGCATTCACGCGCCGTATTATATCAACCTCAACAGCCAGACGGCGGAACTGATGCAAAAGAGCGATGAACGCCTGCTGGCCGCCGCACGCAAGGGGTTTCTGGCCGGCGCGCGGGACATCGTTTTTCACCCCGGCAGCTATCACAACCAGCCGCCTGAACAGGTTTACGAACGGGCGAAGGAAAAGTTGCTGGAGATCACCGGCATCCTGCAAGCCGAAGGCGTGGCGGCCACGCTGCGCCCGGAGACGATGGGCAAGTCGGCCATGTTCGGCACGCTGGACGAAGTGCTGGAACTGAGCCGCGACGTGCCGGGAGTCGCGCCGTGTATTGACTGGGCGCACCTGCACGCCCGCCGGGGTGACGGCTCGTTTAACAGCTACGAGGAGTTCGCCGACGCATTGGAACGGGTGAAAACCGTCCTGGGCGACGAGGGTTTAAAACGCCTGCACTTTCACCTCAGCGGCATCGCCTACACGCCGAAAGGCGAAAAAGAACACATCCCGCTTAACGAAGCCGACCTGCACTACCGCGAACTGCTGCAAGCCTTCCTCGATTACGGCGTAGCCGGGACGTGCGCGGTCGAAGCGCCGGAGCCGTTCCATACTGCCGACGCGCTGGTGATCCAGGCCACCTACCGGCGGCTGCTGGCGCTTCAAGAGGGGACAGCCGAACAACCGGCCATCGAGGAATAAACGGCTGCCGGCGCATCAGGCCGGAACTGCGGCGACGATTTTCTGGCAGATTTCGATTTTGTAGTGAATGAGCTTCCAATGATTCGTCCGGGATGCGCCTAAAACAAAACGCCGCCGGTTTCCCGGCGGCGCGCCAATCATTTCAGCGGTCGGTTGTACGACGGCTAACCTTAACGAACCAGCACCCGTTCGCGCACGTCGGGGTGCAGCATCCCGGCGATGGCTTCCTGCGCCGCGCTGATGGCGTGATAGGTGCCATCTTCGCACGGGCTGGCTTCGGCATAGGCGCAGCTTGCGATCAGATGGTTGATCTCCTGCGCCAGTTCCCCGGCGGTCGCCATGTCCATCGTGTTCTGCCACCGCCACCATTCGGACGCTTTCTTCATCGGGTTATGCAGGGATTCCGGATCAAGCAGTTCGGCGATGTCCGCCTGTATGTCGCAGATGGCCCGGTGGAGTTCATAAGCCTCAGCAGGACTTTCCGGCGTGAAGGCAAAACGTCTGCCGAATTTGGCCTGGAAAGTGGTGCAAAGTTCGGTTAACTGAGCGACTTTCGCCGCGATCTGAAGAGCAGCCGAGGTGTTCATGTTGTGCAATCCCTTCAACTACCCACCGAAAGCCCGGTGTTCTTAAACCTGATTTAACAAATTTTACCATTTCTTAAAGAAAAGTTCAATACTGGAATTGTTAAAGTTTCGGGGTCAAACGTAAAAACTGGCGTGTAACGCCGCATTACGAATTATATTGCGGCATTCCTGCGCCCGGAACAGGCACATGGCGCGGGATATGGCTGCATGATAGGCGGCGGGTTTCAGCCCTTTGCAAGGTCGTCATCCTATGATAAACAACGAGTTTTGAGCAGGCCGGAAATCGAGGGAACTCTGTCAGCGACCAGCCGCTTTAGCGGCTGGCTTGTCCCTGACGCACTCGCACGAGGTGGAGCATGGCTCACTTTAACCGCATACGCCGTGTCGAGACAATAGGCTGGTTGACTGGCAGCCCGACAAGCAGCAGAGC
>JACAES010000104.1 GCA_013388735.1 Chloroflexota bacterium
AACGGTGTATTAACCGGCACCGGCGCAGCCGCCCGGTTAATCGAATGGCTGTATCGAATCACCGGCCAGCGCCAGGACTCCGGCGTGAACATCGCCGCCCTTTTCGAAGCCTGTGGTTTCGAGGCGCACATTGTCCGGCAGGACTGCCCGCACAGCATGGCGCAGGTCATTATCGCGCGTAAAAAGGTCTAGCATTCCCACAAAGAGGATGCTATAATTTTCTTCACCATGTGGTGGCTATAGCGCAGCTGGTTAGCGCGTCTGGTTGTGGCCCAGAAGGTCGTGGGTTCAAATCCCACTAGCCACCCTCGAACAAAAAGCCCAGGCTTTGACCTGCGCTTTTTTGTTTTTCACCTCTGGCGCTAGGAATTATGCACCGGGGCGGCGCAGTTTGACCAGCTTCCGCCGCAGCGCCAGCCGCAGCCCCATTCGCCCCACCGACGGCGGGGCGGCATTCTCCGCCAGAACTGCCCGCATTTCCTGTGTTTCGCTGGGTTTGGGCAGGCCAAAGATTTCAAACACGCTGATTTCCCGCGTATCCATTTTTGCCGCTTCTTCCGGCGAAATCGGCTCGTAGCGCGCCTGCGTCGCCGGGCCGGCGGTTTCAGGTGGCGCAGGTTTGGCCGCCGTTTCCTGCGCAGCCTTTGAGCTTTCAGCAGATGCAGGTGGTGGGGCAAAAGGGCGGCGCGGCTGATCTGCCGGTTTTATAATCACAGCCGGCGGTTGCACTTCCTCAACCGGCTTTTCTGCCTCTGCCCGGGGCGGCGCGGTTTTTTCCGGTTCACCGGCATCATCACCTGTACCGAACGGCTCAGACTGCACGACTGCGCCGGTCTCCACAAATTTTTGCAGGAAATCCGGCTCTGCTTCTGGCGCAGGCGCAGCAGCCCGCGAGGGTCGGGTATCGTCATCCGCAACCGGCGGCTCATCAATCAGCAGGGCGGCTGGCACAGCCTCTTGCTCGGCCTCGACATTCTCCAGCCGTGCCAATGGATGTCGCGGTTTATAGCGGGCGCGCTCCTCATAACCGGGCGCATCGCGCATCAGTGACTTGGCTTCATGCTGGCTATCGTCGGCCTGGTTCAGCTTGCGCCATAACATGCGCAGGCTTTCGACCATCGTGCCTTCCACCTGCCGCCGAATACCAACCGCGTTGCGAACGCTGCCCCAAAATCCCTTTGTGTCATAACTCAGCGTCCACTGAACGACCGTGCCTTCGGGGATTTCCTGTAAACGAATGCGGCCCCGGTTCGCATCGAAAGGCATCCCATCCACATAGGTATATTCATACCCCAGGCCATCATACCAGGCCGTTGTTTCGATCACGCTGTCATGGCCGGATGACTGGCAGCGCCAGCGCACACCGACACCGGTACGGCGCGAGGTCAGAAACGACACACTGCTGCAATCTGTCTGCCAGTTCGCGTTATTGCTCAGGTCGCAAAGATAGCGCCAGACGGTTTCGGGCGATTTTGGGATCAGGATACGGTGATCTAAAATGTTTTTCATAAGCCTTCGCACTGGCAGCCACCGGCATCAGCGAGTGGATATTGACGGAAACCAACCGGCAAATAACTTTGATGCGTGACCCATAGTTATGGTACACTAACCGGCATTGTACCATGACTGCTTTTTGCCGCCAAAGCGTAGAGGGGATTCGGTTGCTCAGCCCAATTGCTACCCTGGGATTCATTCTGGCGACGCTTTTCGGCGCGGCATTTCATTTAATCCTGGGCGGCGACGCGCGGCGTTTGGCCTTGTTCCTGCTGTGTGGGTGGTTGGGCTTCGCCCTGGGGCATCTGGTCGGCACGACCTTACAGATCAATATTTTTAACATCGGTACGCTGCGCGTAGCGGCGGCGGCAGCAGGCGCGATCACCGCGATCCTCGTCGCTCATTTTCTGACGGCCAAACCCAAGCAAAAACGACCATCCGGTTAGGACTTGTGACTATGACCGATACATCCCAACGCCCTGCAACAGACTCGACCCCGGCAGCCCCAAAAGGTGGCTGGACGGTCAAACGCACCGTTACCGTCGCCGCCGGGGCTTTCGGCGGTTTGATCCTGCTGCTCTTTATCATCGGGCTGGCGCTGGCGGTCTTCACCAACGTCGAAGCGACCGCCCCGCGCATCCAGATCATCCGCGACATTTTCATCATCATTATGGCGCTGGAATTCATCCTCATCGTCCTCGCCCTGGCGGTGTTGATTCTCCAGGTCGCCCGCTTAATCAACCTGCTCCAGAACGAGATTAAACCGATTCTGCAAAATACGCAGGAAACGGTCAGCAGCGCCAAAGGCACGATTGATTTCGTCGGCAGCAACGTCACCCGCCCGATCATTCGCGCCGGCGGCTTTCTGGCCGGGACCAGCGTATTGCTGCGCGACCTGGGCGGCATCCGGCGGGCAATGCGCCGCAATGGCAGGGAGCAGCACGATGACGAATGAGAATGAGCGCCGCGAAACGCCTTTAGACGCCGGCATGGTCATCGGTGGTTTTATCGTCGGCCTGCTGGTAGGGGGCATCATGGCGCTGCTCAAAGCGCCGCAAAGCGGCCAGAAAACCCGCCGGCAGCTTGAAGAAACCGGCGACCAGCTTTTGAGCAAGATCGAAGCGGTCATCCCGCCCGACCCCATCGCGCAAGGGCTGGCGGAAGGCAAGGCCGCCGCGCGCCGCCGCCAGGCCGAGCTGGGACTCGGCAAAGGTCGTTAGTTAAGCACCTTCGAGCAGTCGAAAGGTTTCGCCCAGCGCCCACAAAACGTCCCCCGCGACGACACTGCGGGTGTTTCCCTGCTGCCGCGCGGTGATCTCGCCAGCCAGGCCATGCAGATACGCGCCGGCCATCGCCGCCTGAAACGGCTTTAGACCCTGCGCCAGCAGGCCGGTGATCGTCCCCGCCAGCACATCTCCCGTCCCTGCCGTCGCCAGCGCATCGGTTTTGAACGGCAGCACCGCCACCTGCCCGCCGGGGTCGGCAATCACCGTATGCGCGCCTTTCAGCAGCAGCACAACCCTCCATTCCGCCGCTTTCGTCCGCGCCACGTCCAGCCGCCGCGCCTGAATGTCCTGAACCTCCAGCTTCGCCAGCCGCGCCATTTCGCCCGGATGCGGCGTAATGACGGTATCCGGCGGCAGCATATCCCACCAGTTTTCGACCTCGCTCAGCAGGTTAAGGCCATCGGCGTCCATAACCAGCGGCGGGAAAACCGCCGGCGACGGTTCGGATGAGGCGCTTTCCCCGACGCGGGTCGCAAACCCGATTGGGCGGCGCAGGTGCTGCCCATACATTGAGGTCTCAAACAGGCTCAACAGCATATCGCGGGTGGCGGTTTCCCGGCCCCAACCCGGCCCCAGCAGCAGCGCATCATAACTTGCGATTTCCTGCCGGATGAGCCGCGCCGCGCCTTCCGCCAGCACGCCCATATCGTGCGGCAGCAGCAGCCAGGTCGGCTCTAAAAGCTGGCTGCTGAGGGCGGCGACCACCGGGCCCGGGGCGCCTACCGTCACCAACCCCGCGCCGGTTCGATAAGCAGCCATCGCCGCCAGGCCGGGCGCGCCCACATAATTAGCCGACCCCGCCACCACCAGCGCCTTGCCGAACGTGCCTTTGTTGGCGTTTGCCGTTCGCGCCGGCAGCAGCCCGCGCACCGTCTCCGCGTCCACCAGCAGCGGCGCGTCGGCCCGCATTTCCGGCAGATCATCGGGGATGCCAATGGTCGCTATGTGTAATTCGCCCACCGCCGCCGCGCCGGGGAATTGCAGCAAACCGGGCTTGGCTGCGATGAATGTCACCGTCTCGTCGGCGAAAATCGCCCCGGCATCCAGTTCGCCGCTGTCGCAGTCCAGCCCGCTGGGACAGTCTACCGCCACCACATAAGGCCGGGCAGCGGGCGCTTCAGGCCGGGACGGGGTGATAATCCGCCCATCCCCGGCGGGCAGCTTTTCGTCGTTGAGCGCCTGCCGCACACCGCGCAGCACTTTTTCAGCCGCCCCCTTCAACGGCAGCCGCACGCCGATGCCAAACAGCGCGTCAATCAGAACATCGGCGCTGGCGACCATGTTGTGCAGCACCCGCTGATCCCGGTCATTTTCAGCCAGGGCGATAAACAGGCCGGCGTCCTGCACGGCCTTGAAGTTCGCGTCGGTTTCGTCGCGCGCTTTGAGTAGATAAAACCGCACCTGCGCGCTGCTTTCCTGGGCGATGACTCGTCCCGCTACCAGACCGTCCCCGCCATTGTTGCCCGACCCCACCAGTACCGTTACCCGGATTTCCTCGCGGCCAGCGGTCGCCCGCAGCACGCGCCCCGCGACGGCTCGCCCGGCGTTCTGCATCATCCGGTCATAGGTCAGGCCGGAGGCATCGGCGGCGGCCTCCACCGCGCGCAATTGTTCCACCGAGAAAATTTTGACCACGCCTCCACCTCCTGTTTTATGCCGCGATTATAACATCAAGCGCCCAAACAAAAATCCGGCCTGAAGCCGGATTCGTTTTCCTGTATCCCCTGCCCTGCTTTTAACGCTCGCGTTTCACCATCGCATTCGCCATCTCGATCAGCGACTCTTTCGCCGGCGAGTCCGGCAGCGGTCGCAGGCTCTCTATCGCCATCTGCGCAAAGGTCTCGGCCTGTCGGTAAGCTTCATCAATCGCCCCACCGCGCATCACTTTGTTGCGGATGGCGACCATCGAGTCATCAAATGTTTCCTCGACGACTGCCACGCCGCCCGGCTGCCCCATGCCGCCATGAGCAACGGCGAACCCCCGCCCCTGGGCAATATCCACGCCGGCGGTTTTACCCAGCTTTTCCGAGTCGGCCACGATGTCCAGGACATCATCAATGATCTGGAAGGTCAGCCCAACATTAAAACCATACGCCCCCATCGCCTCAACAATTGACTCTGGGGCATTCGCCAGCAGCGCCCCCAACCGCGTGGCAGACCGGAACAACGCCGCCGTCTTGCGGGCGATGATGTCGTAATACACCTGCCGCGAGAAATCGTTGTTTTTCACGGCGCTGGCCTGGAGCGTTTCGCCCTCTACCAGCGCAACCGTCGCTTCAGACAGAACCACATTCAAATCCCGATGTGGGGCCATCAGTTCGTAAACCTTCGTAAACAGGTAATCGCCGGTCAGCAGCGCAAACGTGCGCCCCCAGATCGCATTGACCGAAGGCCGCCCACGCCGCACCACGCCGTGATCGTTAATATCATCGTGGACAACACTGGCGGTATGAACCAGTTCCACCGCCGCCGCGACCGGGACGACCGAGGCAAAGTCCTGCCCGCCGTTCGCGGCGTAAGCCAGCAGCAGCAGACGAGGGCGAACGCGCTTGCCACCGGCCTGGAGAATGTGGCGGCTGGCATCGCGCAAAACGTCAACGTCGCTGTTGACGATCTCGTACATCTTCGCTTCGACAGCCTGCATGGCTTCTTGTAGAGTCATCAGGATTATGTACCTCTGATTTAAGCGATGATTTTAGTTTGTTACTTTCAGAACAATCTAAACTTATTATACAAACTTGCCGATCAATAGTCAACCAATTACCGGGATTTTTAGCCAATATCTCATAGTTCACGCCACCCCTAGCACGTGCGCGCCCTTCGTCGAGATGCGCGTGTGTCGAGCCATGCCGGTAATACCCACTCGCGCATAAATGGCCTGCATCGCCTCGCCTGCGGCGCGTGCAGTTGTCTCGTCATCGCACACCGCGCACAGCGTCGGCCCTGCCCCGCTGATGACCACCCCCAGCGCCCCGGCCTGTTTGGCCGCCGCGCGCGCGTCTTCCAGGTGCGGAATTAAATGCGCGCGTGCCGTTTCCACCACCACGTCGCCTTCCATCGCCGCTGCCAGTTCTGCGATGTCCTGCCGGTGAAGCGCGTCTACCAGCCACGCGACCGCCGCCGTTTGAGCGACCATCTCGCGCAAGCCCACCAGCGCGGGCAGCACCGCGCGCGCCATCGCCGTCGGCACGGCCATATCCGGCGTAAACAGCCCCAGCACGATATTAGCAGGAACGGGTAAGGCGTGAATCTGGTCGGCAGTGGTTCCCGTCACCAGCGTGATGCCTCCAAACAGGCAGGGCGCGATGTTATCCGCGTGATAACCGCTGACAGCCGCTTCGCCTTCCAGGCAGGCCGGCAGCAGTTCGGCGCATGTCAGCGACGCGCCATAAAGCGCGTTTACCGCGACCGCCGCCGCGACGGCGCTGGCGGCGCTGCTGCCCAGACCGCTGGCGAGCGGCAGGCGTTTGTAGATCGTCAGCGCTGCGCCCGTTCGCACGCCCAGCAGGCGCAGCGTGGCTTCGGCGGCGATGCAGGCGGTATTTTTATCGGCGGCATAGGGCAGCCGTCCGCCGTCACCCTCGATGTGGACGATGACCGCGCCGGGGTCTTCGCGCCGCTCCGCGCGCACCACGTCGCCCGGTTCGTGCAGCGCCAGTCCCAGAATATCAAACCCCACACCCAGATTTGCCACCGTCGCCGGGGCAAACGCCTCTGCCCTGGTATTCGCCATCAGAACTTGTTATCCTTACGCTGCGTTTCGTTATTTTCTCGCGGTGATCGTCATGCACAGCATACTACAATGTATGGATTGCGGTCAGCAATACCCAATTGACCGGATTATCTATGTTTGTGAATCCTGCGGCGGGCTGCTGGATGTCCGCCACGATTTTGAGGCCGCGCCCGTCAGCCGCGAAACGTTTGACGAACGCCTGGGACAGTGGAAAAACCCCTATGCCAGCGGCGTCTGGCGCTACAAGGAACTGGTCTACCCCGGCATCCCGGACGACAAAATCATCAGCCGGCCAGAAGGCAATACCCCTTTGTATCATGTCCCCGCGCTGGCAGCCTGGGCCGGTGTTCAAACGCTGTATCTGAAACACGAGGGCCAAAACCCCACCGGCTCGTTCAAAGACCGAGGCATGACCAGCGGACTCACCCAGGCGAATGTCCTGGGCGTCAGGCGGGTAGCCTGCGCGTCCACCGGCAATACGTCGGCGTCGCTGGCCGCCTACGCCGCGCTGGGCGGTTTTGAAGGAATCGTCTTTTTCCAGAATAAACAGGTTGCCCTGGGCAAGCTGGCGCAGGCGATTGCCTATGGCGCGACCTGCATCCAGGTCAACGCGGACTTTGATCGCAACATGGAACTGGTGCGCGAAGCCGCCGACCGACTCGGCATCTACGTCTTAAACTCGATCAACCCCTTCCGCCTGGAGGGACAGAAGACCATCATCTTCGAGATGATCCAGCAGCTGCGCTGGCAGACGCCGGACTGGATCGTCTGCCCCGGCGGCAACCTGGGCAACAGTTCCGCTTTTGGCAAAGCCCTGCGCGAACTGTACGACCTGGGCTTGATAAACCGCCTGCCCCGCCTGGCGATCATTCAGGCCGAGGGCGCGAATCCCCTGTTCCGAAGTTTCCGGCGCGGGCTGGATGCGCTTGAACCTGTCCAGGCCGAAACCATCGCCACTGCCATCAAAATCGGCAGCCCGGTCAACTACGCCAAAGCCGTGCGCGCGCTGCGCTGGACGGATGGTGTGGTCGAACAGGTCAGCGATCAGGAAATCATGGACGCTAAAGCTTTAATTGACCGACACGGCATCGGCTGCGAGCCGGCGTCGGCCTGTTCGCTGGCCGGTACGGCCAGGCTCGTCCGCCAGGGCATTATCCGGCCTGATGAAACCGTCGCCGGCATCCTCACCGGCCACCTGCTCAAAGACCCGGAAGCGACCATCCACTATCACAGCCGCCAGTTGGACGGCATCGCGGCGAACCACCCCAATACGCTCCTGAGCGCCGAACCATCCATCGAGGCCATCAGCCGCCTCTTGCAGGACTCGCGCAGCCAGTCCCCGGTTTAACTTCACCAAAACCACCCCGGCGCGGCGCAGCCGAATGACACCGCGCCGCTCTCAATTTCGGCAAAGGTCTAACAGGAGTATAATGATCTTAAGCAAGCGATTCGGAGTCCCAAAAATTGATTCTCCGATTAGAAATCACCATCATGAGCGGGGTTGATGATGGGCTTCATTTTAATCACAGCACCGAAAATGGTGATGGCCAGTTAGACGACCAGCGCTGGACGATCAGCATTGGACGCCGGGAAGACAGCGACATCTGCCTGCGCCATGATGTTTTCGTGTCGCGCCAGCACGCGCTGATTTATTGGGATGGCTACCGCTGGTGGCTGCAGGATTGCAACAGCACAAACGGCACATTCACCGAAATCCGGGGTGCCGATGAGCGGGTTTCCGGCACCATCCCGATTAATCCGGGCGAATTGTTCCGCGTGGGCCGCACCTGGATGCGCATTGAACCAACAGAGTGAGCTATGCCTGCGATAACGCTCCGCGATATCCTGATTAATGCCCGTCAGGAAACTGTCCAGATGCGGCATTTTTACATCGGCGTCGAACACCTTTTTATTGCGCTGCTGCAAATCCAGGGCGGCCTCGCCAGCAGTATCCTGCAAGGCCAGGGCTTGACCCCCGACTACGTGATTGAAGCCATTCGCCGCAAGGCCGGTCGGGGCAGCCCACAGCGATTGTGGGTCGGCATTCCCGATACGCCGCGCGCGGTACTGGTGCTGGACATCGCCAAAGAATTCGCCCTGGAAGCCGGACGCGACGAAGCCGGGGAACGCGACCTGCTGCGCGCTATTCTGGAAGAAAATGATAACCTGGCGACGCGCACGCTCAGGACGCTCGGCGCGGATATCGCGGCGCTGACCGAAGCCGCGCGCGTTTATACACCCACCACCGAAGCGCAGCCCCCCGACCTGGCCGTGAGTTTTGGCGCGGCTTTCGACCGTTCCGAAGCCATCGAACGCGAGCATCTGTTCATCCTGCGGCGCATGTTCGCTTCCTACCCCAAAATCCGGATAGAGCGGCGGCTCACCGGCTTTCGCAAGGCGTTAATCCTGGTCGTGACCCCCATCCAGGCCGACGAACGCGAAGCGGCTTCGGTGGTCGCCAAAATTGATCTGGCCGATAATATCCTGGATGAAGTCCAGCGTTACGAACAGCACGTTAAAAGCGCCCTGCCGCTGCAAGCGGCGCGCCTGGAAGACCCACCGACTGCCCCGGAAGTGTCCGAACTGGCCGGCATTAAATACACGCTGGTCGCCAATTCCGGCATCACCCCGCAGGACTTACGCAACCGCGTGCGCGACCAGGGATTGGACGGCCTGGGGCGGCTGCTCAAACAGGAACTCTATGCCCGCTTCAGCAAAAACTGGTGGCATCAGAACCGTCTGTTTCGCTTTCAGGTCTGGATGGAATATGACTGGCTGCTGCCCCCGATCCTCATCCTCGACGCCGCCGACGAAAGCGAATCATCGAGAAACGCCTGCGTCCTGCACATCCCTTTCAACCGCGCACGTGTCAAAACCCGCCTCAAGGAACTTGAGTTTGGCGATACCGTCATCCTGGAAAACTTTGTCGTCCAGCGGGCAGACCATCATACAAACGTCCTCAAGCTGGCGATTGGCTACGGCGACGAAGCCGACAAACGCGCCTACAAGGTGGACGTGCGCGGCCTTAACCTGACCAAAGGCCATTTCTATCGCGGCGAAGTCATCGAGCGCCTGGTCGGGCGCGTCTGGAAAACCCGCCACGACATCCTTGTTGAATCGGCACTCAGCTTGCAGCCGGATTTTGACCTGCGCGGGCGCTGGATTCCGTCTGGAAAAAGCCGCGTCCTCAACCCACTCAACACCTATGACGACCTGTTAGACCGGCATATAAACGGCTCACAGAGCAAAATTCATGGCGACCTGCACCTCGGCAATGTGCTGATCGGCCCGAACGGCAGCATGTGGCTGATAGACTTCGGCCATACCCGTGACGGCCACACCCTTTTTGATTGGGCGAGCTTTGAAGTCAGCATCCTGGGCGACGCGGTGATGCCCAGCCTGGACGAAAGCTGGGATACCGCGCGCCTCATCCTTCAGTACATCGTGGCGCTCAACACGCGAACGCCGATCAGTTCGTCCGACAGCCGGATTCGCGTCGCAATGGAAACCATCGAGGCGATTCGAGACATCGTGCAGGAATGCCTGACCGATGAAACACGCTGGGACGAATATTATACGGCGCTGGCTTTGTGCGCCCTGCGCGCCATCACCTGGGATACCATGTCCCTGGGCGGGCGGCGGCTGATGTTCCTCCTGGCCGGGCTGATGGCGCTGGAAGTCAACTATGCTGCCCTGGTGCCTGAAACGCTCACACCGTCGCCGGATGAGGATGGCCCTATTTCGCCGGGGACTTCGACCCCCAAAACCGACGTGATTGACGACCTGACGCCCGATCATCAAAGCCGACCGGACATTCTGAAACGGCGCGGCATCGATTCGTGGCCTGACGATAAACACTGAGCGCCCGTCAGGCGTGCATCCAGGGATTTGCTTCAGAGTCGCGCCAGCACATCCCCGGCAAATTCGCCCGTACTCACGAACGACCCGCCGCGTGGGGCGATGTCCGCCGTCCGCGCCCCGGCGGCTAAAGTCTGTTCCAGCGCCGTTTCGACCGCGCGCGCTTCAGCTTCAAGCCCCAGGCTGTAACGCAGCAGCATGGCCGCGCTTAAAATCGTCCCGGTCGGGTTGGCCTTGCCCTGCCCGGCGATGTCCGGCGCAGAGCCATGCACCGGCTCGTACAGCCCGAACGTCCCCGCCCCCAGCGAGGCCGACGGCAGCATCCCCAACGACCCCGCCAGCACCGACGCCTCATCGCTGAGAATATCGCCAAACATATTGCTGGCGAGGATCACGTCGAAGGCCGCCGGGCGCGTCATCAGGTACATGGTGCAGGCGTCCACCAGAACGTGATCGAGTTCCACGTCGGCGTAATCTTCATGCACCTTGACGACCGTTCGCCGCCACAGCCGCATCGAGGCCAGCACGTTAGCCTTGTCCACCGACGTCAGTTTCCGCCGCCGTCCCTGCGCCGCGCGGAAGGCCACCTGCGCCACCCGTTCGACCTCCGGCACGGTATACAGCTCCGTATCATAGGCCGATAGTCCATCACCCTGCTCCTGGCGCGGGCCAAAATAAATGCCCCCGGTCAGTTCGCGCACGAACAGCATATCCACACCATCCAGCAGTTCGGCCCGCAGCGGCGTATGCTGCGCCAGCGCCGGGTAAGCCTTGACCGGGCGCAGGTTGGCGAACAGATCGAAATGTTTACGCAGGCCCAGCAGCCCCTGCTCCGGGCGCACTGGCGCGGTCGGGTCTGACCACTGCGGCCCGCCGACCGCGCCCAGCAGAATCGCGCTCGACTGTTCGCACGCCTTGAGCGTTTCATCTGGCAGCGGGTTTCCGGTTTTATCAATGGCGATTCCACCCATCAACGCTTCCTGAAACGTGAAATCGTGGTCGTGTTTCCCGCCGATTTTTTCCAGCACGCGGACGGCCTGCGCCGTCACTTCCGGCCCAATGCCGTCGCCGGGCAGTACGGTGATAGTCGCTTTCATGTACAGCTTCCTTTTTGGTGCGGGGCAGGAACACACCGCAGCGTGTCCCTACCCATTCATGATGATAATGCCAGATGAACTCGCCCTCTGACAGCCCGGCACTCAGCTAACGGCGCTTTCCTCCGCTGCTGCCGGTTCTTTATAAACCAGGCGCAGACCGTATTCCACGCTGTCCACCAGAGCGCGCCAGCTCGCCTGGATGATATTCGTCCCCGCGCCAACGGTACTCCACCGACTGTGCGCGTTCTGGGTGTCTATCAGCACGCGCGTGGTCGCTGCCGTGCCGCTGCTGCCGTCCAGAATACGCACTTTGTAGTCGGCCAGTTGGAAACTGGCAAGCTGAGGATAACGCGGCAGCAGCGCCTTTCGCAGCGCCAGGTCAAGCGCGTTCACCGGCCCATTGCCTTCGGCAGCCGTGTGAACAATATCCCCCTCGATATCAATCTTGACCATCGCCTCAGAAAGCCCGCCGCGCCCCTGCCGGTCTTCCACGATCACCGTGTAATCAATCAGCGTGAATACGGGTTTATAGCCCGGTTGGGCGCGGTGCAGCCGGATGGCGACCGAAGCCTCCGCGCCTTCAAATACAAAGCCCTGATTCTCCAGTTCCTTGATTTCGTTCAGGACGGCCACCGCTTCCGCCTTGCTCACGTCCAGCCCGAATTCTTCGGCCTTGCTCAACAGGCTGCCCTGCCCCGACAGGTCGGATACCAGCACGCGCATTTCGTTGCCCACCAGCGCCGGGTCAATATGCTGGTAGCTGTGGATATTGCGGCGCATGGCCGCCACATGCAGGCCGCCCTTATGCGCGAAGGCGCTTTTGCCCACATACGCGGCGTGGTTGTCCGGCGCGAGGTTGGCGGTTTCCGCCACCACCCGCGAGACAAATGCCAGTTGGCGCAGATTCTCCGCGTCCGGCAGGCATTGATAACCCATCTTCAATTCCAGGTCGGGGATGATGCTGCACAGATTGGCATTACCGCAGCGTTCGCCATACCCGTTGATCGTCCCCTGCACCTGTACCGCCCCGGCGCGCACCGCCGCCAGCGTATTGGCGACGGCCAGTTCGCCATCGTTGTGGGTGTGAATGCCCAGCGCCGCATTCGGGAAGGCCTGCTGCACCATTTCGACAAAGTGCGTGACTTCCCAGGGTGTCGTGCCGCCGTTGGTATCGCACAGCACCAGCATATCCGCCCCGCCTTCAAGCGCAGCGGCCAGCGTATCCAGCGCGTACTCGACATCCAGTTTCGCGCCGTCGAAGAAGTGTTCGGCGTCGTAGATAACTTCTTTACCCAGGCTCTTGAGATAACGCAGGCTTTCCCGGATCATACGCAGGTTTTCTTCCGGCGTGGTTTGCAGCACCTCGGTGACATGCAGCATCGAGGTTTTGCCGACCACCGTCACCACCGGCGTTTTAGCCTCGACCAGCGCGATGATGTTCGGGTCGGTTTCTGGCGCGCTGTTTTTGCGGCAGGTCGAGCCGAAAGCCGCGATTTTTGCGTGTTTCAATTCGAGCGACCGGACGGCCTCAAAATAAGCTTCATCCTTCGGGTTCGACCCCGGCCAGCCACCCTCAATATAGGCCACGCCGATGCTGTCCAGCAGCCGGGTGATCTTCAGTTTATCGGCAACTGAAAGTGAAATCCCTTCCCGCTGCGTTCCATCACGAAGGGTCGTATCATAAACGGCGATCTTTTGCATGGTTTTCCCCCTTAACTGGCTGTCATCTGTACCTGCGCCGGGTGTGTTTCTTCAAACGTCGAAATGTCTGCGTCAAGCCCCAGCAAAAAGCCAAGCTGGTCAACGCCGTTCAGCAGGCAGTAGCGCGAAAACGGATCAATCGGGAACGGGACGCTGCGCCCATCCGGCAGCACCACTGCCTGCGCTTCCAGGTCTACCGTCACTTCTGCCGATGGGTCTTCCTCGGCCAGGCTGATGAGCTGGCGGTGCGTTTCGGCATCCACCATCACCGGCAGCAGGCCGTTTTTGAGCGCGTTATTGCGGAAGATGTCCGCGAAATAAGTGCTGATGACCGCCTTGAACCCCGCCCCCAACAGCGCCCAGGGCGCGTGTTCGCGGGAACTGCCGCAGCCGAAGTTATGCCCGCCGACCAGCACCGCCGCGCCCTGATATTCCGGTTTGTTCAGCGCAAAGTCCGGCTTCGGCGTGCCATCGGCCTCATAACGCCAGTCCGAAAAACAGGCCGCGCCCAGGCCGTTTTTGTCCGTCACCTTCAGGTAACGCGCCGGGATGATCTGGTCGGTGTCAATGTCGTTGATGGGCAGCGGCGCCAAACGTCCGCTGAACTGTTTGATCGGTTCCATCAGTTCATCATCTCCCTGGGATCGCTAATCACGCCGTTGACCGCTGTCGCGGCAGCCGTCAGCGGGCTGGCAAGGAACGTCCGCCCACCCTTGCCCTGCCGCCCCTCGAAGTTGCGGTTGCTGGTGCTGACGGCATACTGCCCCGGCTGAAGCTGGTCGCCGTTCATGGCGATGCACATCGAACAACCGGCCTCGCGCCATTCCGCGCCCGCCGCCTTGAAGATTTCGTGCAGCCCTTCGGCCTCGGCCTGCGCCTTCACCTGCTGCGACCCCGGCACAACCAGCATCCGCACGCCTTCCGCCACGCGGCGGCCTTTGATGAACCGGGCCGCCTCACGCAGGTCGGAGATGCGCGAATTGGTGCAGCTCCCCAGAAACACCACGTCCACCGGCTTGCCCAGCAGCTTTTGCCCCGGCTGCAAATCCATGTACCGGAGCGCCTTATCCAGCGCCGTCCGCTGGCTCACATCGCTCATGTTGTCCGGGTCCGGCACGAAACCGTTGATGGGCATTCCCATGCCGGGGTTCGTGCCGTAGGTAATCATCGGCGTCAGTTCATCGGCGTTTAAAACCACCTCGTTATCGAAGGCCGCGCCATCATCAGTCGGCAGTTGACGCCAGGCGGATACCGCCGCTTCCCACGCCTCGCCTTTCGGCGCATAGGGACGACCGGCGACGTATTCAAATGTCGTCTCGTCCGGCGCGACCATCCCGGCCCGCGCGCCGCCTTCGATGGACATATTGCAGATGGTCATGCGGCCTTCCATGCC
>JACAES010000065.1 GCA_013388735.1 Chloroflexota bacterium
CCGAACTTAATCACGTCGCCGTTTTCGGCAATCGCTTCGACCGCCAGCCCCAGGCTTTGCAGCTCTTTGACCAGCACGCGGAAGCTGGTGGGGATGCCCGGCTCTTCAATCGGCTCGCCCTTGACGATGGCCTCGTAGGTTTTGACGCGCCCCTGCACATCGTCGGATTTGACGGTGAGCATTTCCTGAAGCGTGTAGGCCGCGCCGTAGGCTTCCAGCGCCCACACTTCCATCTCGCCAAAACGCTGCCCGCCGAACTGCGCCTTGCCGCCGAGCGGCTGCTGCGTGACCAGGCTGTACGGGCCGGTCGAACGGGCGTGAACCTTGTCCTCGACCAGATGCGCCAGCTTGAGCATATGGATGATGCCGACCGTCACAGGACGATCAAACGGCTCACCGGTGCGGCCATCGTACAACATCTGCTTGCCGTAGATCGGCACCGGATGCCCGGTTTCAAACATCACCCGGTCGGCCAGTTGCAGCAGTTCCCGTCCCTGAGCGTCCGGCGACACATAAAAGTCCGGGTTTGCCCACTGCATCCACAGGCGCAGCGACACGTCCAGCGCGTTCTGGTCACGGCGGCGGCGCTCCGTCACCGAAACCCCCACATTGTCAAACAGCAGCACATCGTCGGGGTTGATGCCCATCTGCGCCAGCCACTCGCGCAGCACGGCCCGCCGGGCATACACTTCGTCGGACAGCAGCAGGTCTACGTCGTATGTGCCTTTACCGCCCAGCCATTCATGAACATACAGGCGGCGAACCTCGTTTTCGTCTTCCAGTTCTTCGGGGTCATAATCAAACTGCTTGATCCAGGCCCAGGCGTTCTCGGTCGTTATCGCCCAGGCGCGGTCAATCATCCAGGCGCGGCCCAGTTCGGCCTGGATTTCAACCTCCTTCGCGCCGTCGAAAACCGGCGTGACCGCCCGGAAACCCAGCCGGTCGGCAGCCCAGCCCAGGTGAATTTCCAGCACCTGGCCGATGTTCATACGACCGGGTACACCCAGCGGGTTAAGGATGATTTCAATCGAACGGCCACCCTGAAGATATGGCATATCCTCAATCGGCACGATCTTGGAAATGACACCCTTGTTGCCATGACGCCCGGCCATCTTGTCGCCGACCGTCAGCTTGCGCTTCTGGGCGACACTGACGCGCACCATCTTTTCGACACCTGCCGGCAGGTCGGGATGCTCCTCGCGGGTGAACGTTTTCACATCCACCACCTTGCCCTTCTCACCATGCGGCAGCCGCAGCGACGAGTCCTTGACCTCGCGCGCCTGCTCGCCGAAGATGGCCCGCAGCAGCTTCTCCTCCGGGCTGAGTTCCTTCTCGCCTTTGGGCGTGATCTTGCCGACCAGAATATCGTTCGGGCCGACCTCCGCGCCGATGCGCACGATGCCGAATTCGTCCAGGTCCTTGAGCGCATCCTCACCCACGTTGGGGATGTCGTAGGTGATTTCCTCCGGCCCCAGTTTGGTGTCGCGGGCTTCGATCTCGTGTTTTTCGATGTGGATGCTGGTGAACTTGTCCCGCCGCAGCAGGTCTTCACTGATGAGCAGCGCGTCTTCGTAGTTGCCGCCATCCCAGGACAGGAACGCGCCCAGCACATCGTGTCCCAGCGCCAGGTTGCCGCGCTGCGTGGACGAGCTGTCGGCAATCACTTCGCCCCGGCGGATGCGCTGCCCCTTGACCACAATCGGACGCTGGTCAATACAGGTGGACTGGTTGGAGCGGTTGTACTTGCGCAGTCGGTAAATATGCTCCTCGCCCGCATCATTACGGATGATGATGCGGTCGCCCTGCACGCTGATCACCTCGCCGTCGCGGTCGGCCACCAAAACCTGACCGCTGTCATAGGCGGCCTGATCTTCCATGCCGGTGCTGACAATCGGCACATCCGGCTGTAAAAGCGGCACGGCCTGGCGCTGCATGTTCGACCCCATCAGGGCGCGGTTGGCGTCGTCGTGTTCCAGGAAGGGAATGAGCGCGGCGCTGATGCCGACGATCTGGCGCGGCGCGACATCCATATAATCAATGCGGCGCGACGACATCACCATGAACTTCTGGTTGTAGCGCACCGACACGCGATCATTAACGAACTGCCCCAGATCATCCAGGACGGCGTTAGCCTGGGCGATGATGTACTGGTCTTCGGTATCGGCGGACAGATAATAGACGTTTTCGCCGACGAACGGGATGACCGGGATTTTTTCCAGCCCCATCGAAACGAACTTCTGCGCGATTTCCGCCGTGATTACGTCGCCATCGCTGGCGATCACGTGGTCTTTGGCATCGGTGATGTCCTCGCGCAGGGTGCGACCGATGATATTCGGGTCGTCCGGCGGCAGAAATTTAATCACTTCGCGGTAGGGCGTTTCGACGAAGCCATATTCATTGACACGGGCGTAACTCGCCAGCCGACCGATCAGGCCGATGTTCGGGCCTTCCGGTGTTTCAATCGGGCAGATGCGCCCATAGTGGCTGTGATGCACGTCGCGCACATCAAAGCCGGCGCGTTCGCGGCGCAGACCGCCGGGGCCAAGCGCCGACAGCGTGCGTTTATGGGTCAGTTCCGCCAGCGGGTTGGTCTGCTCCATAAACTGCGAAAGCTGTGACGAGCCGAAAAATTCGCGGATGGCGGCCACCACCGGGCGGATGTTAATCAGCGCCACCGGCGTCAGGTTTTCCGACTCGCGGATGGACATACGCTCTTTGACCACGCGCTCGGTGCGGCGCAGGCCGACGCGCAGTTTGTTCTGAATCAACTCACCGACGGTTTTCACCCGGCGGTTGCCCAGGTGGTCAATATCGTCCGGCCCGATCTGGTCGTTATTAATCAAAATCATGCGCTCGATCAGTTTCACCACATCCGATTTGGTGATGGTGCGGACGCGGCGCGGGATGAGGTTATCCAGGCCCAAACGCTGGTTCAGCTTGTAGCGCCCCACCCGCTCCAGATCGTAACGCCGCTGGTCGAACAACTGACTGAACAGGTATTCGCGGGCATTGTCCAGGGTGGGCGGGTCGCCGGGGCGCATCCGGCGGTAAAATTCCAGCAGCGCGGCTTCGGCCAGCGTCTGTTCTTTTTTCAGTTCCCACACCGGCTCCATCTTGATCGTGCTGGCGAGGTACTGGTGATCGGGGTTGGTATCAACGTGGGCATACAGCGCCAGCAGTTCTTCGTCGCTGCCGGTTTTAATCGGCGACCAGTCTTCCGGCTGCCCGTCGTCCACAGCCGCCAGGGCGCGCAGCAAAATCGTCACCGGGATGGTGCGCTTGCGGTTGAATTTGACCGTCAGATAATCGGTCTTGCGGGTTTCGAACTCCATCCATGCGCCGCGGTCAGGGATGAGTTTCGAGGAAGCCAGCAGGCGGCCTGTCGTGCGGTCTTCTTCCGCGTCAAAATAAACGCCGGGGGAACGAATGAGCTGGCTGACGACCACGCGCTCCGTACCGTTGATGATGAAGGTGCCTTTTTCGGTCATCAGCGGGAAGTCGCCCATGAAGATGTCGGAGATGATGACTTCATCCCCGGCTTCCCGGTTGACCAGCGCAACCCGCAAATACAGCGGGGCGGCGAAGGACATATCGCGTTCGAGGCACAGTTCTTCGCTGTACTTCGGCTCCTCGAACCAGTATTTGAGGCCGAGTTCTTTGGCTTCCCGGCTGTTACCGGGCAGGTAGAGTTTCAGGTTGCCGTTAAAGCTCTCAATCGGGCTAATTTCATCGAACAGTTCGGCCAGCCCTTCATCCTGAAACCACTTGAACGACTGGAGCTGCACCTCAATCAACGAGGGCAGCGGCAGCACATCCGCAATACGGGTGTAGTTTTTTACACTGAGTGTCCGTTGCAACGCACCGCTCCTCAATCCATTCAGCTAAACGAGAATGCCTCGAGTCGCAACACTCATCGGCAGATTATGGGGAATAAATAATCCGATCAAAAGAGGAACAACCTAGAAAAACGCGAACCATAAGTGTAACGAAAATAGCCGTCCGAGTCAATCATCAGTTTGGTAGGGCTAGGGCAATCGCATATTCTTCAAGAGCACAGTACCTTGAGGAGATAATCATTATCCCAGCCCGCCATTTTGCGCTTGGCAGTCATGCCAACCTTGACCGAACGGTCTTGCTTGAGC
>JACAES010000066.1 GCA_013388735.1 Chloroflexota bacterium
TAACCGTTGCTCCCGTGAGGGAGTGTCTTCACCCAAGACCATTATGCCACGAAAGGAGCAAGAGCGCATTCATCCACCCGCTAAAGCTGGTGGTTTCCTGCGCCAAATCTTATGAAAATCGCAGTTATAAACGAAACGAGCGCAGCAGATCGTAACGCCGATATTCTCGCGGCACTCGAAGGGCGCGGCCATACCATCATCAACGCAGGCATGACCAAAAACTACGCCACGCCGGAACTGAGTTACATCCATACCGGGTTGTTGAGCGCCATTTTGCTGAACCTCAAGCGGGTTGATTTTGTGGTCGGCGGATGCGGCACAGGCCAGGGTTATCTCAATTCGGTGATGCAGTATCCCGGCGTGTTCTGCGGACACATCATCAATTCGCTGGATGCGTGGCTGTTCACACAGATCAACGGCGGCAACTGCATTTCGCTGATGCTCAACCAGGGTTACGGGTGGGCCGCCGATGTGAACCTGCGTTTTATCTTTGACCGGATTTTCAGCGTCGAGCCTGGCGCGGGGTATCCGCCCCACCGCAAAGAACCGCAGCAGCAGGCGCGGCAAATCCTGAGCCAGGTTTCGGTGATGACACACTGCTCAATGGCGGACATCATCGCCACCTTGCCGGAGGACATCATCCGGCCCACGCTGGATTATCCCGGCGTGCAGGAGCTGATCGACGCCGACTCGATAGAGGATGAGGCGTTCAGAGCGGCGCTGCTCAGGCGAATGTGAAAGGTATTGATAACCATGGAACCGAAAATCCTTTTGAATTACATTAACGGCCAATGGCAGCAATCCGCGTCAGATGTGTATCAGGACGTGGTGAATCCGGCAACGGGCGATGTGATCGCACGGGTTCCCATGTCATCTCCGCAGGAGGTGGATCAGGCGGCGCGGGTCGCTGCGACGGCGGCGGACGCCTGGCGGCGCGTTCCCCCGGCAGAGCGGATTCAATACCTGTTCAGGCTGAAGAATCTGCTTGAAGAACACATTGACGCGCTTTCCCGCATGATTACCGACGAAAACGGTAAGACGTTCGCCGAGGCGAAAGGCGAGATGCGCCGCGCGATTGAAAACGTGGAAGTGGCGTGTGGCATCCCGATTTTGATGCAAGGCACGATCTCCGAAGATATCGCGCCAGGAATCGACGAACTGATGATCCGGCAGCCGGTGGGCGTCGCAGCGATTATCGCGCCGTTCAACTTCCCCGGCATGATTCCGTTCTGGTTCCTGCCCTACGCAGTTGCCACCGGGAATACGGTTATCGTCAAGCCGTCCGAACGCTGCCCGGTGACAATGCATATGGCCGCCGAACTGCTCGAAGCCGCCGGATTTCCGCCCGGCGTAATCAACATCGTCAACGGCGGCGCAGATTGTGTGAACGCGATCCTCGATCATCCTATGATCCAGGCGGTGAGTTTTGTCGGCTCGACCCCTGTAGCGCGCCACATCTATGCGCGCGGGTCGGCCAGCGGCAAGCGCGTGCAGGCGCAGGGCGGCGCGAAAAATCCCGTCGTCATTTTGCCGGATGCCGACCTGGACATGACCACGCGCATCGTGGCCGACAGCGCCTTTGGCAACGCGGGCCAACGCTGCCTGGCGGCATCGCTGGCGATCACGGTTGGCAAAGCGCGCGAGTTGTTCACCGAGGCGATCACCGAGGCGGCAAAACAGCGTGTGGTCGGCTACGGCCTGGACGAAGCTGTGACGATGGGACCCGTCATCACGCCGCAGAGCAAAACGCGCATCGAGGGCCTGATTCAGACTGCGCTGGACGAAGGCGCAAAGGCGATTCTCGACGGGCGCAATACGACTATCAGCCGCTACCAGCGGGGCAATTTTCTGCGCCCGACCATTTTACAGGACGTGCGGCCCGGCAGCACGGCTGCCTGCACCGAAATTTTCGGCCCGGTGCTGGGTTTGATGCACGCCGACACGGTAGACGAGGCGATCGCGCTGGTGAACAGCGGCGAGTACGGGAATATGGCCTGCCTGTTTACCAGCAGCGGCTCTGCCGCGCGCAAGTTCCGTTACGAGGCGCAGGCGGGCAACATCGGCATCAATATCGGGGTCGCCGCGCCGATGGCGTTTTTCCCGTTCAGCGGGTGGAAAGCGAGTTTCTTCGGCACGCTGCACGGCCAGAGTCACCATGCCGTCGAGTTCTTCACGCAGACCAAAGTCGTGATCGAACGCTGGCCGAAGGAATGGTCCCGGCAGTTTTAGCAGATCGGAAGCCGGGTTATCATGGAAGAAAATCAACACTCAGGGGGAAATAATGACCGATGCCATGACCTCACTCGAACGTATTGACGCGACGATCCATTTCAGAAAGCCGGATCGCGTGCCGGTGGATCTGCACAACTTCCAGCCCGCCGCCCGCGCGACCGGGCTGCCGATGTCCGAGGTTTTCCAGAACGGCGAGCTGCTGGCCGAAGCGATGCTCCAGGCGTGGCGCAAGTTCGGACACGATATGATCCTGCTGGAAAACGGCACCGCCTGTAATGCGCAGGCGTGTGGCCTCAAAGTCACCTACCGCGACGACATGGCACCGGCGGCGCACGACCCGATTATCAAGAGCCTGTCGGAAGTGGCCGACCTGGAAGTACCCGACCCCTATACCGCGTTTCCCATGAACGAAATCCTGAAGGCGACGCGCATCCTGTCGAAAGAGATCGGGGATAGAGTGTGGATCTGCGCCCGCGCCGACCAGGGGCCGATGGACCTGAGCGGGCAGATTCGCGGCCTCGATGAGTTGATGATGGACATCGGCTATGGCGAGGAACCCGATCTCATCCATGCGCTGCTGGACTACTCACGCCGGGTGGCGACGCGCTACGCTTTCGCGCTGATCGAATGCGGCGGGCATTCGACCTCCATCGGCGAGCCGTTGGGCGGGCCGGAACTGCTCTCCCCTCGGCATTACAAGGAGTATCCCTGGCGGCATGAAAAAGCGATGGTTGACGAGCTGAAGGCGGCAGGCATCATCCTGCATAACCATATCTGCGGCAACACCATCCCGATTATTGACGACTTCATCGCCACCGGCGCGGAGGTGCTGGAGATTGACCACAAAACGGATATGCACGTCGCCAAGGATCATGCGCGCGGCAAAACCACGCTGCTGGGCAACATTGACACCAGCATCCTGGCGTATGGCACGCCGCAGGATGTGGAGGATGCCTGCCGCGCTGCCATTGAAATCCTGGGGCCGGATTACGGGTTCATCCTGGGGCCGGGCTGCGCGATGGGACCCGAAACGCCGGACGATAATATTCACGCATTGGTCGAGTCCGCCAAAAAGTATGGCGTGTACCACTGAACGCGAATGGCGGACGATAGATAACTGACAGTTTTTTGAGGGGGTTTTATGTCGGCAAACGAACCTGTCGGAATCGGCTTCATCGGCGCGGGCGAGGTCTCTATTCTGCACGCCAAAGCCATACAGGCCATCCCGGAAGCGCGGTTGGTTGGGCTGTTTGATATCATGCAGTCACGGGCGGAAGAGCGCGCCCAGCTCTACGGATGCCGCCGCTATGGTACTGCGGAGGAACTGGTCAAAGACCCGGCGATAGACGCGGTGTTTGTCCTCACCGCTCTGGAATCCCACCTGCATTATACCAGGCTGGCGCTGGAAAACGGCAAACACGTTCTGGTCGAAAAGCCGCTCGGCGCGACGGTGGCCGAGGTCGAGGAAATGAAACAGACCGCCGAACGCCTGGGGCTGGTGTGTGTACCCGGCCATAACATGATTCATGAAGACAGCCTGGCCCGCGCGCGGACATTGATCCAGAACGGCGACATCGGAAAAATCGTCTCGTGTTATGTGATGTACAACATCCACCATTCCGAGGAGCGCGCCTCGACGCTGCCGGGCATGGTTCGCCACATTCTGCAACACAACATTTATACAATGATGTATCTGGTGGGGCGTCCCACGCGCGTTGCGGCGATGAAAGCCGTTCGTCATTACGAGACACTCACCAAAGAAGACCTGGCGATGGTGCTGGTTGATCTGGAATGCGGCGGGATCGCGCACCTGTGCGCCAGCTTCGCGGCGGACGATCTTTCCGCCGATCCCTGGACGTTTATGGTCAAGGTGATCGGGACGGAAGGCACAACACGTTATACCTATCAGGATTGGGTCGAAGCCAAGCGCGGCATTTCGCACTCGCGGCTGTACACGGCGTACCAGAGTACGATTACCAACGAAGACCGTTATTTTGTGACTGTGTGTCTCAAGGGCGGCCAGCCGCTTTCCACGATGGAAGACGCCATCATCTCGCAGAAAGTGATCGAAGCCGTTGAAAAGTCACTGGCCGAAGACCGGATTGTATCCATCGCCTGAACGTGTGATGCCCAGAGATCATTTGCACCGGTAAAAAAACGCCCCTTTCCGGGTGGGGGAAAGGGGCGCGCCTGGTTTATCCGGGTGGCAGCGTGGGCAGCGGCCCGCTGCCGGTGGGCGTCGCGGGCGGCGGGGCCAGTGTCGGCTGGCTGTTAGAAGTGGTGTCTTCCTCGCTGCCGGAGGCTGGCGGCAGCGTGGCGACCGGGTTCACCCCCTGAACCGCCGGCGCGGTCGTGTCCAGGTCGGCGGCGCAGCGGAAGCCAATCCAGAGCGCCTGGCTGGCCGGGTCGAAGCTCTGGCGATGGACGCTGCGGGCGAAAAACGGCACCGCGTCCCACGAACCGCCTCGGACGACTTTTTCAGTCCCGGCGACCGGCCCGGTCGGGTTGATGATGGCGGCTGCCGACTGCGCCTGCTGGGTGTAGAAGGTGGGCGAATACCAGTCGGACACCCATTCGGCCACGTTGCCGGCCATATCGAGCATCCCATAAGCGCTCGCGCCCAGCGGATACGTGCCGACCGGTTCCGCGCCATCCAGCGCCGCGTCCACCCTGGGACGGCTGGTATTGGCAAGCGTGGTATCGAAGGTGCTGCCCCAGGGGTACAGGAAGTTCTGCGGGCCGCGCGCGGCGCGTTCCCACTCGGCTTCGGTCGGCAGGCGGCGGTTGAGGGTGGCGCAGTATTTGCGCGCCCCGTACCAGGTAATGCCCGTGACCGGGTGGTTGGCGATGAACGGATTGACGCGGTAATTGGCGCTGTCGAAGATGATGTTGCTGTTTTCGTCTTCGGCGCGGGTGGCGGCGCAGATCTGCCCGTCACAGCCGTTGCGATGGCTGTTCGGCCCCATCCAGTTCAGAAAGGCGATGTACTGCGCGTAGGTGACTTCGGTCACTTCCATCTGGTAGGGATCAATCGTCACGTTATGGGCCGGCGACGAGTCTTCGCCGTAAGCCAGCAGGCAGTTGCCTTCATAAACATCCACACATTCGTTGACGGCAGCCGCCACTTCCTGGGCAGTGGTGCCAATCTGGAACGTGCCGCCGTCCACCAGGCGCAGTTCGGTAAGCTGGCCGATCAGCGCGTCGGGTATGGCGCTCAAAGCGCCGCCTCCGCCGGCGACCTGCGCCCCCGGCTGCGCGGCGGCCTCGGTCGGCGCGTCGGTGGGGGTTGCGCTGGGCTCAACCTGAATCAGCGCCGGGTCGGTGGTGGGCGTGGGCGTGGGCGCCAGCGCCTCGACCTGGCCGATGGTGGGCTGCGGCGTGGGCGAAACCAGCACTTCGGTCGGGGGCAGGGTCGGCGTGGCCGGCACGGGCGTGGCGGTGATGACGTAGGGCGTCTGTGAAGGCCGCCCGGCGACCAGCAGGCCGGCGGCATCTTCGCCGAATGTGCCGGACGCCGCGCCGATCACCAGCGCCAGGCCAACGACCGCCG
This sequence comes from Chloroflexota bacterium, assembly GCA_013388735.1. Lineage (GTDB taxonomy): Bacteria > Chloroflexota > Anaerolineae > Aggregatilineales > Phototrophicaceae > CFX2. Next base: position 5,783 of record JACAES010000066.1, read on the forward strand.
CGCAGCCGAACCCGACCACAAAACCGATAGCGATCCACTGCCACGCCGCGCCGCCCGAACGGCGTCCGCGTAACGTGCCGTAATTTCGTGACATAAACACAACTCCGTCTGATCGTCCGCAAAGGACAAATTGACCCAAGTGTAACACATGCGGACGGCACTTCAAGCCCAACGCTGGCCCGGTGATTGGGCGACGGCAGGATTGCGGCACGAATCGGTTGACATGCGACAGACCAAAGGCTACGCTTTGTGTAAGTGTGATCAGCCAAAAGGCCAATCGCAGAGGATGTCCTCGTGACCGACATTCCCATCTCCGACGATGCCGCGGCGTCGAACGGACTGCGCCCTGTCAACCTCCGAACCGATCTGGGCGCGCTGGCCGATCTGCTGGAAATCGCCTTCGCGTCCAGCATAGACGGCGGCGGGCGCAGCGCCATTCGTGAAATGCGCTATCTCAGCCGCATGAGCGTTGGCCTGAACGTGCTGCAAAATATCAGCGAACTGGCCCAGGGCATGAGCCTGGGTTATGTCTGGGTGCAGGATTCCCGGATCATCGGCAACGTCTCCGTTTATCCGGCCAACGCGCCCGGCGACCTGGCGAAAGCCTGGATTATCGCCAACGTGGCCGTGCATCCCGACTACCAGCGGCGGGGAATCGCCCTGCGGTTGATGCAGGCCAGCCAGGATATGATCCGGCGGCAGGGCGGGTCGAAAGCCATCCTCCAGGTGGATGCCGACAATCACGGCGCGCAGGCGCTTTACCGGCGGCTGGGCTTCATCGAGGAACGCGCCTGGATCACCTGGCGGCGTTCACCGGGCATCACGCGCCCGCCGCAGATGCCGGCAGCGCCTTACATCACCCGGCGGCGTGGCAATGAATGGCAGGCGGAATACCGGCTGGCGGAGCGCGTTTTTCCGATAGAGCGGGGCGGGCTGGGCTGGCTGCGCCCCCTGCACGTCGGCCTCTTTCGTCACACGCTGGCGCAGCGGCTGTCCGATTGGCTGAACCTGCGCAGCCTGGAACGCCTGATTATCCGCGCCGAAAACCCGGCGGAACTGCTGGCCGCGCTCTGGATTGAGTCCGGTTTCCTGTCCGGCTCATCCCAACTTACGCTGATCGTCCACCCGGATTATGCCGGCGTGTACGACGAGGCGCTGCTGAATACGGCGGTGCGGCGTTTTGGCGCGTCGCTGCCGCTTATGCTGGAACACCCCGCCGACCACACAACCACCGGGGCCATCCTGCGCCGCTATGGTTTTCTGCCCCGGCGCGAGGTGCTGCACATGCGCTGGGATGCCAGATAAACAGAAAGGGTTGCTGCCCCTTCATGGAACTGTTGATTATCCTGTTCATCACCTTTTTAAACGGCATCCTGGCGATGGCCGAAGCGGCGTTTATTTCGGCGCGTCGGGCGCGCTTGCAGCAGCTGGCCGATGATGGAGATGAACGCGCCCGGCTGACCCTACAGATGCAGCAAGACCCCAACCGCTTCCTGTCCACCACGCAGATCGGCATCACGCTCATCGGCATCCTGGCCGGCGCGTTCGGCGGCGCGACGGTGGCCGGACAGCTGGCCGACCAGATCAACCGGCTTGTCCCGGCGCTAGCGCCGTACAGCCAGCCGGTTGCCCTGGCGCTGATCGTCCTGCTGACCACTTATCTGTCGCTGGTGATCGGCGAACTGGTGCCAAAACGGCTGGCGATGCAGAACCCCGAACGTATCACGCTGGCGATCATGCCCGCCATGCGGCTGCTGTCGGTCATCACCGCGCCCATCGTGCGCTTCCTGGGCGCGTCTACTAACCTGGTGCTGGCGATGATCGGCGCGCGCCCGTCCGACGAGCCGCCGGTGACGGAAGCGGAAATCGCGGCGCTTATCCGGCAGGGCATCGAAGCCGGGGTGTTTGAAGAGGGCGAAGAAGATATGGTGGCCGGGGTTTTTAACCTGGGCGACCGGCGCGTCGACCTGATGATGATCCCCCGCACCGAAATCGAATGGCTGAACCTGGACGACCCGCTGGAAGATAACCTGCGCAAAATCACCAGCAGCGGCCATTCGCGTTTCCCGGTCGCCCAGGGGGCGCTCGATCAGGTGGTCGGCATCGTGCGCGCCAAAGACCTGCTCAACCGCGCCCTGACCGGTCAGCCGGTAGACCTGAAAAGCTGCCTGCGCGAACCGCTGTTCGTGCCGGAAAGCGCCCCGGCTTCCGGCGTGCTGGAACTGTTCAAACAGTCGCGCAAGCATATCGCGCTGGTGATCGGTGAACACGGCGGCGTGGAAGGGCTGGTGACGATCAACGATCTGATCGAGGAAATCGTTGGGGACATCGAAAGCCCGCAGGTGGCAGAGCGCGAGGACGGCTCGTGGCTGCTGGACGGCCTGCTGCCGGTGGAAGACCTGAAAGACCTGCTGGACATCAGGGAACTGCCGGAGGAGGAAGAAGGCCACTACCAGACGCTCGGTGGTTTTGTCATGGCGCAGTTGGGGCGCATCCCGGCGGCGACTGACCACTTCGACTGGGGCGGCTTCCGCTTCGAGGTGATGGATATGGACGGGCGGCGCGTGGATAAAGTGCTGGTGAAGCCGGAAGAACCGGATGAATCGAAGGCGGATTTCACGATATGAGCGAAACCATTTTCCTGGTAGACGACGAGCAGCACATCATTGATCTGGCGAAGATGTATCTGGAACAGGCCAATTATACCGTCACCAGCACCACCGACGGCCAGATCGCTCTGGCGCGCATCCTGGCCGAAAAACCGGCTCTGGTGGTGCTAGACCTGATGCTGCCGGGGCTAGACGGCTGGGAAGTCTGCCGCCGCGTGCGGGCGCAGTCCGACGTGCCGATCATCATGCTGACGGCGCGCACCGAGGATGTAGATCGCATCGTGGGGCTGGAACTGGGCGCGGACGACTACCTGACCAAACCGTTCAACCCGCGCGAACTGGTGGCTCGCGTTCGGGCTATTCTGCGCCGGGCGTCCTCCCGCCCTGCCGCAGCCGACGAGGGCGCGCCCATCGTCATCGGCAACCTCAGCATCTACCCGGAAAGACGGCTGGCGCTGGTTGAAAACCGTCCGGTGGATTTACGCATGAAGGAGTTCGATCTGCTGCTGGCGCTGGCGCAGAACCCCGGCGTGGTGTTCTCGCGGGAAAAGCTGCTGGACGTGGTATGGGGCTTCGACTTCGCCGGGGAAACGCGCACCGTAGACGTGCATATCGCCCACCTGCGGCACAAACTGGCCGGGATGCAGGCCGGCATCGAAACCGTGTGGGGCGTGGGCTACAAGCTGGAGATGGCTTAAGGCCGCGCGTTAATCCGGCTGAGGCGCGCTGTCCTGCCTGAACAGATCGTTGAGATCGCCCTCGTTCTCCGGCGCGACGACGACCGTTAATGTATCCCCGGCGCGGATTTCGGTGATGCCGTGCGGGACGATCAGTTTGCCGCCGCGCCGGATGGACGCGACCACGCTTTCGGTGGGCCAGCGCACATCCCGGATTTTCTGGCCGGCGATGGGCGCGTCCGGGCGGACGTGCCGTTCCACCACCCGCGCGCCGGTCAGGGTATTGAGGCGGATCTGTCCGGCGCGGTGCTGCTGTTCGCGCTTGCGGACGACCACCATACTGTAGGCGCGCACTATGCAGTCTCGCGTCAGCAGGCCAACCAGCTCGCGCGTGCCGGGCTTGACAACCGGAAGGCCGCCGATGTCGCGGGCGCTCATGCTGCGGATGGCCGTCCACAGTACGTCATCCGGCGCAGCCGTGATGACCTGGCGCGTGCAGATGTCACCCACCGGCGGCGGGCGGTCGTGGTTGGACTCAAACGCACCCTGTAAATCGCTGAGCGTGACGATGCCGGCCAGCAGCCCTTCATGGTTGACCACGCACAGGCAGCGTGTCTGCGACTGGCGCAGCCGGTCGCGCAGTTCGCGCAGGCTGGCGCTTTCATGAATGGTCGGCGGCGGGGTGCGCATGGCTTCCCCGACGCTGATACCCTGCATCACGTCCACATCGCGCCCCTGTTCCAGCCGCAGGCCGCTGCGCAGCAGGGTCAGCGTATCAATGCCTGCCGGCACCAGCCGCTCGGTCAGATAAACGCAGATCACGGTCGTAAGCATGATCGGCAGAATCAGGCGGTAATCGTTGGTCAGTTCAAAAACCAGCAGGATGCCGGTGATCGGCGCGCGCACGACGCCGGCCATCACGGCGGCCATGCCGGCGATGGCGTAAGCCTGCGGGCTGCCAGTCAGTTCGGGCGGGGCAATACTGGCCGCCAGCAGCCCGAACGCGCCGCCCAGCATCGTGCCGACGAACAGCGTCGGCGCGAAGATGCCGCCCACGAAACCGCCGGCGAGGCTGACCGCCGTCATCAGCAGCTTGCCGAACCCCAGCACCAGCAGCAGGCCGAAGGAGAAACTTTCGCCGGCATTCAGCACAGCGGCCATCGCCTCGCGCCCCGGCCCCATGATCTGCGGCAGAAAAATCGCCACCACGCCGACCAGCACCCCGGCCAGCGCCGCTTTAAACGGTCGCCGTAGATGCACGTATTTATGCCACAGGTCATGCTGCCAGTGGACGACATGGATAAAGGCCACCGATACCGGGGCCAACAGCAGCCCCAGCCCCGCATACAGCACGATTTTGGCAGGGCCGCCCATCGTAAAATTCAGACGCCCCAGGACAGGCGTCACGCCGGTGAGCGCCTGGATGAACACCGAGGCGATTACCGAGGCCAGCACCACCACGCTGAACGAGCCGGTCGAAAATTCGCCGTTGAGGATGACTTCCATACTGAAGAACACGCCGGCAATGGGGGCGCGGAAGGCGGCGGCAATGGCGCTGGCCGACCCGGCGGCCACCAGCAGGCGCATCCGTTCTTCCGACAGGCGCAGCTTTTGCCCGAAAAACGAGCCGATGTGCGCGCCGATCACCACGCTGGGCGCTTCCGGCCCGACCGACGCGCCCGCCCCCAGAGAGAGCGCCGCCGCCGCCGCTTTAACCGGCATTACTCGGTAGCGCAGGCGCCCACCCGCCAGCGCCACCGCTTCGATAATCCCGGCCAGGCCGTGATACCGCTCCGCGCCGACGAACCGTTCCATCATCCAGCCCACGGCCAGCCCGGCCAGCCCCAGGCTGACGACCACCGCCCCCGCGCCCAGGATATGGCCCAGAACTTCGACCGCCAGCCAGTCGTAAAAGATGTGGTGGAAAAATTCAATCGCCAGATCGAACAGCCAGACGCTGACGCCGGTCGTCAGGCCGACGGTCACGGCCAGCAGCAGCAGAACCGTATTTTCGCCCAGGTGCAGCCCCAGCCGATCAAAAAGAGGAAACCGCTTTAAACCCAAAAAACCGTTCATCAGCTTAACAGCACGAACTCACAGACAAAATAAGGGCAGCTCAACGAGCGCCACAGGCTACCAGCATACCGCAATTTAAGCAGACAAAGATTAATATACGGTGCGGATTCCATCAAGAAACGAATGCGCATATTCCAAAATGCGAACTTGCCGAAATAAAAAAGCTATGCTATAGTGCCAGTTAGAAACGAACCACATTTTTCTTCCCAGTGTATCTACACCACCATTTTTGTGGCGCTGCCAGCAGAAGCGCACGAACGCCCTGTTGTTTTGCGAACGGTTGAGCAGGTCGCAGTCCCTAAAATGGTTCCTCGCGTGTGCGATATGCCAGGATTGGAGTGACCCCGGAGTTCCATAGCCTATGGATATTGCCCAGTTAGAAGCCCAGACTCTTGAGGAATTGAGACAGATCGCGCGGGAAAACGGCCTCATCGGCTACAGCCGGTCGAAGAAACAGGAATTGGTACTGGCGCTGCTGCGGGATAACGCCGAAAAGCAGGGACTCAAACTGCGCGGCGGCATCCTGGAAATCGTGGACGACGGCATCGGCTTTTTGCGGGCGGAGAAATATCTGCCCGGCCCGAACGATATTTACGTCAGCCAGACCCAGATCAAACGCTTTAATCTTCGCACCGGTGACATGGTAATCGGCCAGGTCCGCGCGCCGAAAGATTCGGAGAAATATTACGGCCTGCTGCGTGTGGATGCGGTCAACGGCCTGAACCCCGAAGAAGCCAAAAACCGCCCGTTTTTTGAAGACCTGACTCCCATTTATCCTAATCAGCGGTATACCCTGGAAACCAACCCGCGCATCCTGTCCACGCGGCTGCTCGACCTGTTCGCTCCCATCGGGCGCGGGCAGCGTGGCTTAATCGTCTCGCCGCCCAAAGCCGGTAAAACCACCGTGCTGAAGGAAGTCGCCAACGCCATCAGCCACAACTATCCCGATGTGCATCTGATGATCGCGCTGATCGGCGAGCGTCCCGAAGAAGTGACCGACATGGATCGTTCGGTGGACGCCGAAGTGATCGCCTCGACTTTCGATGACCCGGTTCAGCACCATACCCGCGTGGCGGAAATGGCGATCAACCGCGCCAAGCGGCTGGTCGAAAGCAAGCAGCACGTCGTCCTGATGCTGGACAGCATCACGCGGCTGGCGCGCGCTTACAACCTGGTCGTACCCAGCAGCGGGCGCACGCTCTCCGGCGGCTTCGACCCGTCGGCCATCCACCCGCCCAAACGCATTTTTGGTGCCGGGCGCAACATCGAACAGGGCGGCAGCCTGACCATCATCGCCACCTGCCTGGTGAACACCGGCAGCAAAATGGATGACCTGATTTACGAAGAGTTTAAGGGTACGGGCAACATGGAACTGCTGCTCAACCGCAAACTGCAAGAGCGGCGGCTGTTCCCGGCTTTTGACATCGAAGGTTCGTCCACCCGGCGCGAGGAACTGCTGCTCGGCCCGGATGTTCTCCAGCGCACTTACACGCTGCGGAACATGCTGTCCCGGTTGGCCGAAGACCCCGAACTGGGGACGGTGGGCGCTTACGAGCGTTTCATCAACCAGTTCAAACAAACCGAGTCCAACCTCGAATTTCTGGACAGCATCCCCGGCGGCAACGCCGCAGCGATGAACAGCCGGTCATTTTTATAAAGGGCGATTTTCGCCGCCTGACTAAGACACCTGAGGGATTGATTTCAGCCTATGATTGACGTAAACCAGCTTCGCAAAGGCACAACCTTTTTGTCCGACGGTCAGATTTTCCGCGTTTTGACCTACAGCCACACCAAACCCGGTCGCGGCAACGCCACCATCCGGGTGAAGGTGCGCAACATGCGTACCGGGGCTACCCTGGAAATGACCTTTAACTCCGGCATGTCGGTGCAGGACATCCGCGTGGACAGCCACAACGTCGAATACCTGTACACGGATGGCGAATTTCTGACCTTTATGGATATGGATACTTACGAGCAGCCGCAGATTCGTAAGGATGTGTTCGGCGACGACTTTCTGTACCTGCGGGAAAACCTTCAGCTTAAACTGAGCAGCTACGAAGGCGAGATCATTGACTACGAGCTGCCCAACACGGTTGACCTGAAAGTGGTCGAGTCCGAAATGGCGGTCGCCGGGGATACGGCCAACAACCCGCAGAAAAAAGTGACCCTGGAAACCGGGCTGGTGGTGCAGGTACCGATGTTCGTTAATGTGGGCGATACCATCCGCGTGAACACCGACACCGGTGAATACATCACCCGCGTCTAAAATCGGGGGCGCATGACTGCGCGCCCCCATTCCTTAAAACCCAAACCGCCGCAGAATGCGATCTACCGAAGCGACGTACCCGCCGCCGAATAACCGCACATGCACCAGCAGCGGGTACAGGTTGTACAGGTCGCGGCGTTCCTCGAAGAAGCCCGGCGCAAGCGGACGGTGTTCCTGATAACGCCGGAAGAAGGCCGCCCCGAACGTGTTAAACAACGTGCTGAAGGCTAACTCGATTTCCGGGTGGGCGTAATAAATGGCCGGGTCGAGAAAGCCGGTGATGCGCCCGTTCGCCGCCAGGATGTTGGTCGTCCACAGGTCGCCATGAATCAGCGACGGGTATTCCGGCTCGGCCAGCCAGCGCTCCAGCCGCCCGCACAGGCGCTCCAGGCGGGCGTACAGGCCGGCGGGCAGCGGGCCGGCGCGCTGCGCTTCTTGCCCCATGTACAGCAGCCGGTGATCGCGGAAGAAGTCCAGCCAGGAGTCGGTGAGCGGGTTGGGCTGCGGCAGGCCGCCGATCAGCGTATCGCGTTCCAGGCCGAACGCCTGCCCCCGGACGCCGTGCAAATCGGCCACCAGGTCGGCGGCGTGGGCCTGCGCCGCGTCGCCCAGCAAGCTGTCCCCGGCGATGAAATCCATCACCAGCAGCGTATCGCTGCTGTAGCGCACCGCCGGGACGGGCAGGCGGCTGTGTTCGGCCAGGTAGCGCAGCATGTAACCTTCCAGTCCCAGCCGCGCACCCTGACCGTCCGCCACTTTGGCGACCGCCGACTCGCCGCCCGGCAGATGCACGCGGTACACGTCCCCGATGCAGCCGCCGCTGAGCGCGCTCAGGCCCTCTGGCCGGACGCCCAGCGCCGTTTCGATGGTCGTCAGCAGGTCATCAAACATAATGTTTATTCCGGCGTGCCTCTGGTCTTTAAAATCTGCCGCGCCGCCTCCAGCGTGGGCGCGAAACGATATTCAAAACCCATGCCGCCGTTTAAGGCTGAAAAAATCGGCACTATCTCGTTCAGTATTTTCGGCAGCACCATCACTATCAATCCGGTCTTCGGGTGAATATCCCTGACCAAAGCCTGCACGTTGGCCTTAAAGTTCGGCGGCAGCAGCACCGCGCCGGTCACGTGAACGATCAGGTTCACCGGGCTGCTGGCGGTGTCCAGTTTTCGGCAGGCGTCTTCGACGGCAACCCGAACATCTTCCCATCCCCAAGAACCGGAAAACGAGATCAGAAGAAGGCGATTGGTGGGCAGGCTGTCCCACTCGACCAGAATCGGCATGATATTCCCCCTTTATCATGCTTGAGCGATTCTTCAAGTTTATGACGTTACGAATCGAATTTCTACCGACTTACATACTATGCCGGATATGAACAATGTCACCATCCTGCACAATGTACTCTTTGCCTTCCAGCCGGATTTTGCCGGCGCTCTTGAGGGCGGCTTCGCCCCCGGCGGCCAGCAGTTCATCGTACTTCATCACCTCGGCGCGGATGAAGCCTTTTTGCAGGTCGCTGTGGATGACCCCGGCGGCTTCCGGGGCGGTCGCGCCGATGCCGACGCTCCAGGCGCGCACCTCGTCCTCGCCGACGGTGAAGAAGGACTGGATCGCCAGCAGTTGGTAGGACAGGCGGATAACCTTCGCCGCGCTCAGTTCGGTAATGCCATATTCTTCCATGAACACCGCCGCGTCGTCCGGTTCAAGCTGCGCCAGTTCAGCTTCGATTTTGCCCTGCAAGCCGACCAGCCCGGTATGCGGGTGATCGTAATGAATCAGGTCGGCGGCGGCTTTCGGCTCGTCGCCCAGGTTCAGCACCACCAGCGCCGGTTTAAGCGTTAAAAAGCCGTAGCCGCGAATCATGCGGTTTTCGTCATCGGTGATGTCCAGTTCGCGCAAGGGGCGTTCGGCCTCCAGATGCAGCTTAAACCGCTCCATCAGCTCCAGTTCGACCGGCACAGATTTATCCACCGCCTTGCCCCGGATGCGTAATTCGCCCTGCAATTTTTCCAGGCGTTTTTCCACCATCACCAGATCGGCCAGCAAAAATTCGCCGTCCAGCGCCTCGACATCACGCTGCGGGTCTACCGTGACGTAAGGGTGTGGCACGGTATCGTCCTCGAAGGCGCGCACGACGTGGAGAAAACCATCCGCCTGCGCCAGTTCGTTGCGGAACTGTCCCTTCAGCCCGCCCTCGCTGATGCCTTTGTCCAGGCCGCCGATGTCGGCATAGGTGACGGTGGCATAAATGGTCTTGCGCGGGTTGTACATGGCGCTCAGTTTATCCACGCGCGGGTCCGGCACGTTGACCACTGCCGTATGCACTTCAAACTGGCCGCTGGTGGCCGCGCCGGTGGGCAGCGTCTGGCCGGTGAGGGCATTAAAGATGGTGGTCTTGCCGCTGTTGGGTAAGCCGATGATTCCCAGTCGCATGAGGTTTTCCTGTTCATCTGGACGCAATGTCGCCAGTATACACAGGGGGGAAAAAGAAAAAAAGACGCAACGCAAACGGGGCAGGGCTGTCGTTTCAAAACATGTGGGGCAGCCAGACCCCCTCTAAATCTCCCCCGAATTCGGGGGAGACTTTGCTGCCGGTGGGATTAAGCCCCCTCTCCGAATTCAGCGAGTCGAATGGGGACGTTTATCCCCTGAGCGCGAAGGAGTTTGGGGGCAGGAGGCAAAGGGCGAAAGCCGGCTTATTGAGACGCTGTGCGATGGCCCTGGCCGGTGTGTAAGGACGCACAGTTGTGCGTCCGGGGCGGACAGGCTGAATCAAAAGTGGTGTACCCAACGGCACACCACCTGCTGATTTCTATGCTTCGCCGCAATCGGTCGAAATACCGGTTCACCTACAACAGCGAGAGGTCTTCAACGATCAGCGCGTTTAGCTGGTTTTCCAGATCGCTGATAGCGACGTTGTCGCTGACGCTTTGTCCCACTGCCTCAAACAACCTACCGAAAAAGCCTTCGGATTGCAGAGGGCGGTTGGAACGCTGCGCCTTTTCGTACTGGATGATACGCAGCTTGGCTTCCAGCATCGCGGTTTTCATCCCGTAATTCTGCCGCATCAATTCCTGTTTGACCGCGTTATAGACCTGTCGCACGCTATCATTTATCACCGGCATTTACGTATTCCTCTTAAACTATAACCATCACTAATGACAGTATATAAAATTGGAATCAGAAGTCAATCAGTGGGCGGAAACAGCCGATAATTCTTAACCTCATCAGAGACTTTATCACAGGCAGACAGGATGGCGCACAGTTTGCCCGGCACCTCTTCCATCACGGCGGGCGGCAGCCGCGCCCGCCAGTCCGGGCTTTTGATCTGGTCGGCTAAAATCACGCCGCTGACCGGCAGCCCCTAGAGCGTGTTATGCCCTTCTGCCCTGCCAGGTTGCCCTCACCCCCGCGTTCCCCCTCTCCCCACTGCCACTTCGTGGCGAGGCGCGGGGCAGGAAAACCGAAAAACCCTGTCTTTCCCCCCTCTCCAGTGCCGAAGGCGCGTTCGGCAGAGGGGATGGGGGTGAGGGCAAAAAGCGGGCGGGCGTGAAAAGCGGTTTCATTGCCCGGTTGGGGTGGCAAAGTGCATAACAGCCCGCCGATCACCGAGATTTCGACTATTGCATCCGGCTCTAAGCCCACTTCCGCCGCAAAAGCCTTTGGAATACGCAGCGCCAGGCTGTTGCCCCATTTCCGAATCCGCGTTTGCATCTCGGCACCTCAACCGTACCTACAATGAGTATATCATACGTATCCGGGGCGCAGTGTTTTGCGCCCCTTTTTATGCGCTAGAGGCGTTTTTACCGCGTCAGTTCGTCCAGGCGGTCTACGTAACGCGCCAGGACGGCGAAAGTTTTTTCCACTGCTTCCGGCGTCGCCATGTCCACGCCCGCCATCTTCAGCGCGTCAATCGCATACAGCGAGCTGCCGGCCTTGAGGAAACGCAGATAATTTTCGACCGCGCCGGGTTTGCCGGCCAGCACGCCGTCGGCCAGGGCGTGCGCCGCCGAAATGCCGGTCGCGTACTGGAAGACGTAGAAGTTCATGTACATGTGCGGGAACTGTGCCCAGGTGATACCCACCCGGTCACGGTCTACGCCCATCTCGCCCCCGTAACCTTCGCTGAATAGGTCGGCCATCAGGTCGTTCATCACCTCCGCCGTCAGCCCTTCGCCGCGTTCGGCGCGCCGGTGGACTTCCAGTTCAAACCGCGCCAGCGTGGGCATGATGAAGAAGTAGCGGTGGAAATTGCTCATGGCTTCTTCGATCAGCGTGATCTGGAAGTCGCGGTCGGTGTTGGTTTTCATCAGGTGGTCGCGCACCAATGCCTGATTGAAGTTGGAGGCCACTTCGGCGGCGAACATCGAATAGTGGGCGTAGATGGTCGGCTGCGTCTGCCAGGTGTAATACGAGTGCATGGAGTGGCCGAGTTCATGCGCCAGGGTACTCATGTCTTGCAGGCGGTCGTTATAGCTCATCATGATGAAGGGATGAGTTCCCTGCCAGCCGAAGGAAAACGCGCCCTGGCGTTTGCCCTGGTTGGGGTAAATGTCCACCCAACGCTGTTCCAGGCAGCCGCGCCGCAGCGTCGAAACGTACTCGTCGCCGAGCGGTTTCATGCCCTGCGCAATCCATTCCACCGCCTGCGCGAACGGCACGACCGGGTTAGAGGCCGCCAGCGGCGCCCAGATGTCGTAGGGGTAAAGCGTCTCCACACCCAGGATGCGGCGGCGGACGGCCCAGTAGCGGTGCCAGGTGGGGATATTCTGGCGGAAGGTATCAATCAGATTATGGAAAACCACCGGGGGGATGTTGTGTTCGTACAGCGCGGCCTCCAGCGAAGAGTCGTAGCGGCGGGCGCGGGCGTAAAACACATCCCGTTTGATGGCGGCGGTCAGGTTGTTCGCCAGCGTAGTTTTGAAGGCCAGGTAGCCGTCGGCGTAGTTTTCCCAGGCGGTGCGGCGCACTTCACGGTCGGGGCTGTTGAGCAGCCTGTTGATGCTGCCCTGGCCGACCGGATGTTTTTCGCCGCTTTTATCGGTGGCCGGCCGGAACGGGATTTCGGCGCTGGTGAGTAAATCCGCCGTGTTTTCGATGGCGTTAAAAGGATCGTTCGCCAGCCCCAGCACTTCTTCCACTTCCGCCGAACGCACGTGCGCCTGCCGCCGGAACAGATCATCCACGAAGTGCGTCAGGTGGCTCAGGCGCGGCTCGCTTTCAATCCAGGCCGTCAGTTTCTCCCGGCCAATCGCCAGCAGTTCCGGCTCGACGAACGCCGCCGCCGCCATCATCTGGCTGAACAGCCCGCCGGCCTGCCCGACCATCGCGGTCGCCTGCGAGTCGAGCGTATCGCAGGAACCGGACATAAGGGCGTAAAAATACACGTGGCCGACGCGCCGGTAGAGCGCATCGAACGTCTGGTAATAATCGGCCAGCGCGGCGGGGCTTTCGCCCAGGCGTCCCTGAAAGCGGGACAGATCGCCGACGTGCGTCATCAGCTGCCGGTATTCGGCTTCCCAATCCGCGCGCGACGGAAAGACGCTTTCGGCGTTCCAGGTGTGTTCCGGCGCGATGGCGCTGCGTAAGGGTAGGGTCGGGGCTGCTTCGGCCATAGTGCTTCTCCTCAATCTGTTTCCGAACTATCCGGTTTAGCGACTACTGCGGGACGATTGTAACGCGGAACGCCACCCGCCGGCACGAACCATTGGAATTGGTGTTTAGCGCAGCCAGCGTAAATCGCGCCCGATCAGAAGTTCCACCATAGCGGCATGATGGGTATTTTTCATGGGGATCAGTTCAACATCAAAACCATGCTGCTGTGCCAGCGCCCTGATGCGATCATTGGCGTCGTAAGTCATCAGGAAATCACCGGCCAGCGATTGAACGACGGCGAACAGTTCTTCGTGATCGAGGTCATTGTGTGTGTACAGGCGGCTTCCGGCACGTTTGCCATCCGCCGTGTAGGGCGGGTCAATAAAAAAGACAACCTTCGGCTGGCCGGCCCGGTCACGCAGAACGCTGATGCCATCACCGCTGATGAACGTAAGGCGCTGCCGGATGGCATGGATATCGAGGATTCGTTTTTTCAGGGTTTGCGGATACCAGCGCGAACCTATCCCTTTTCCTGCTTCTCCGAATTTCAGCTTGCCAGCGCCCGGCGCTAAGATGCCGCCCCGATTGACGCGGTTTTTGACAATCGTTTGCAGGGCGCGCTCGCGCAGCGGCAGGTTCGTCTGCTGAAGTAACGTCTGGACATTGGCCGGGGTCAGGGCGAACTGCTCGATCTGTTCCGCTAACCAGACGCCTTCGCCATCTTCGATGACTGTCTGCCATACCGCCGCGACTGCCGCGTCCAGTTCCACCAGGGTCACATGCTCGGCAAGCTGCTCAAATGCCGCCGTCAGACCGATGATCGCGCCGCCAGCAAAGGGTTCGACGAATTCCTGAGGCTTGTGGGCAAAGCTGGCAAACCAGCGGCGTATAACCGGCACAAGCCAGGTTTTGCCGCCAGGGTAGCGGAATGGGCTGCGCTGCGGCACGGAAGCCACGTTCACCACCGGCAGCGAGGCCGGATATTCGGGAAAAAGGGAAAGCTGCTTCATGGCGCTTCGTCTCACATCAGGTCACTGAGAAGGGGCGCGTCGGGCGGATTGTCGCCATCTTCCAGTTTGCGATTCAGTTTTTCCTGCAAGTCCAGTATAAAATCATCCACCGGTCCGGGTTCCGGCGTCACGAGACGATTCAAGGCTTCCTGAAACAGTGTGTACACCCGGCGATATAACACCAGTTGATACCGGTTGAGCGTTTCGTCCAGCACTAAATCATAGACCAGCCAGGCCATTTCTGCCTCATGCGGGGAAGCCTCAACCAGAGTGGGAAGCGTATCAAAGAATCCCCGGTGTAAAGCAACCGCCTGTTTTTTGCCCCAGTGATGCAGGATGCCGCCTTTGTAAATAAGCTGCGGGGCGAGTCGTTTGCGCGAGGACGAAAGATAGTCCGGTCGGGGATAATTGGGCTGCCCGCGCCAGTCCAGGTGATGGCGGTTCGCGGGGTCTTGCAGGTAATGCTCAAACGGCCGCCTGATATTGCCGGAGATATAAACGGCCTGCACTTCCAGGCTGCCGAAGTCGGTGATGCGCCCACTTTCGTCGTAAGCCACCAGAACGACATCAATGTTACCCGCCGATTCGCCCGTCCGCGTGGGCAGGCGAACTTCGGTCAGTGATGTCCAGGTCGTGTCTGGCGGAAAGAAAAAAGCTGCCGCGTCTTCAGCGATCAGCCAATCCTGCCTGAAGCGAACCGGGCAGGTCACGGCTGCCGCGCCGCTGCTTTCCAGAACGCTGCAAACTCCCAGGGGATCCGTTGGCTTTGTCTTTCGTGCAGTTGGCGACGCGGTTGTTATAGGGGCAGAGGCGGAGTTTCCGGTGACGCTCTGCTGAAGGCGAAAAATTATCGGTTGGAAATCCAAAAACTTCGGCAAGCGGATGGTTCATAGGCACACTTAACAGCAAGAACGAGTAAGAGCCACAGCCGGATTATACAACCAATCACACCGAGGCGGGTTTGCTACGGTGCGCGACGGGTGCATTTCAAGTTGGTGCAGAGTGCTTTTGCCCTCGCCCCTTCGCACTCAGGGGACAGCCCTCACCCCCGTCCCCTCTCCCGAACGGGCCTTCGGCACTGGGAGAGGGGCGAAAATCAGCCCCGTCGCCGTCGCTTCCCCCTTCTCCTGGCTGTGGAGCAGCGGTCGGGAGAAGGGGGTCAGGGGGATGAGGGCTACATCGCACTGAAGTGAAATACACCCGTGCGCGACACAGGTCAATCGCATATAAACGGTATACGTGTTCTCAATCTGCTTTTCGACCCCCTCCGTCCCTTCGGGACACCACCCCCGTATACGGCTGAGGGGGTCTGGGGGAGGGATCAGAAGGCGAAAGCCCACTTACTGAGACGAAGTATCTTCGTGCGATGGCTCTGGAACAGAATCGCCGCCACCTTGACCGAAGGCATTTACCATTGTACAAATCATAGGATGGAGATGATAGAAGCATAAGGATGCCGACCGCACCCCCTGGCTATGGGTTCGCCGCCGACCTGTTCGGCGATCTGGAGTCGGCGTCGCCCTGGCGCTTTCTGCTGCTGGCGAACCTGCTGGCGCTGATTCCGCTGGGCGCGGCGGCGCTGCTGCTGTGGCTGCCATACCAGATGTACGCTGCGCTGGGCGCGCCACTGGCGCTGTTCCCCGCCCCGGACTGGCCGCCCTGGGGTTTCTGGCTGTTCGGCGCGGGGGCGCTGGCCGGGTCAATAGCCGCGCACGAAGGGCTGCATGGCGCGGCGCTGCTGCTGATGGGACGCCGCCCGCGTTTTGGCTACGCGGCGGGTTATCTGTACGCCAGCGTGCGCCCCGGCCAGTTCCTCACCCGGCGGGCTTATCTGGTGATGGTGCTGTCGCCGCTGGCGATCATCAGCCTGGTGGGCGGGCTGACGCTGCCGTTTCTGTCGGCTTCGCTGGGGCAGATTGTGGTGCTGGCGCTGCTGCTTAACGCTGCCGCTTCGATTGGCGATCTGGCCGTCGCGCAGCGCCTTTTACGCTGGCCGCCGGACGCGCTGTTCGCCGAAGCGGGCGGCATCCACGTTTACACGCGCCAGGGATGAGGGTGGTTGCCCGATTCCGGTTGCCAGTTGCCAGACTCCAGACTCAAAATCGGCGCAGTCTCATCGTCGGTTATCTGTCTGATGATGGTGCTGAAAAGCCTGTCCAGTTCGTCTTTTAACTGGAAACTGATGACTGGTAACTGGCGACTAAAAATTACCCTACCGCTGTTCCGGCAGGCGGTTCAGCACGGCCTCAATGAAGCGTTCGCGGTTGGCGCGGCGGGCGACCTTGCCGCTGCTGGTTTTGATAAGCCATTTGGCCTCGACCAGATGCACGTAGCGGGCAGTCACGTCGGTGCTTTGAGCCACGCGGGCGCGGATTTCCCGCATGATGTCGGCGCGGGCGTCCAGGTCGTCGGTGTCGGTTTCGGCCACGATGGCGATGTCTTCCGTCCCCAGCGTTTCGTTAAATACGCCAAAGGCCACCGCCCGCCCTGGGTGCAGCCCCGGAATATCGTTGAGCAGGTTTTCGATGTCCTGCGGGTAGACGTTTTTGCCGCCGACGATAATCAGGTCTTTTTTGCGCCCGGTGATGTACAGCTCGCCGCCGGCCAGATAGCCCATATCGCCGGTGTAGTACCAGCCGTCGGCCATCACTTCGGCGGTGGCGTCCGGGCGGCGGTAGTAGCCGCTTAACATCGAGTCGCTGCGCAGGGCGATTTCACCGATGTGCCGCTCCGGCAGGGCATGGCGCTGCTCGTCCACGACCTGGATCTGGCAGTTGGGGATCGGCGCGCCGCAGGAAACCAGCGTGACGGTTGGGACAATCGGCTTAAGCCCATCATCTACCGGGACGGCCAGCCGGTCTTCCATCAGCGCGCGGCGGTCAACCACGTCCAGCGGCGGCGGGGCGTCCGGCGCGCTCTGAGTGACGGCGAAGGTATTTTCCGCCATCGCATAACAGGTCGCCAGCGCCGACTCGCGCAGGCCGTAATAAGCATACTGCTCCAGGAAGGCGCGGTGGCTTTCGGCATACACCGGCTCGGAACAGTTGATGACCGCTCGCAGCGAGGATAAATCCAGGCCATGTATCGCCGCCGGGCGGACACGCGTCGCCAGGAAGTTATAGGCGAAGTTCGGCAGCCAGCACAGGGTCGCGCGGTGTTCGTGGATGGCCCACAGCAGAATTTTGGGGTCGCGCACCCAATGGAAGGGCGACATCAGCACCAGCGGGATGCCCTGCAAAATGGGCATGATGAAGCCGGCGATCAGTCCCATATCGTGGTACAGCGGCAGCCAGCTTGCCACCACGTCGTCGGGCGCCAGCCGGATGGCCGCGCTGTAAGCAGCGACGTGATTTAATACCGCCCGATGCGACAGCATGACCCCTTTTTGCAGGCCGGTGCTGCCGGACGAATGCTGCAAAAAGGCGGTCGCATCCGCTTCGGCGGGGTGGCGATTCAGGTAGTCCTGGACGGATACGCCGTTGTGAGTCCCGATCACCTCATCCACGTTCAGAACCGTCACCGGCGGTTCGATGCCTGCCAGCCGTTCCCGCAGCGCGCTTTCTAAATCCGGGCTGGCGATCACCAACCGCACGCCGGAATGAGCGACCAACTGCCGCACGCTGTCAAAATACCGCGCACGGTCGAGCTTGTCGCTTAAAAACGGGAAGATCGAAGGCACCGCGCCCAGCAGCAGCGCGCCCCAAAAGCCCGCCAGCGCCATCTCGCCATGCTGCAAAACCAGCACCACCAGGTCGCCCGGCTGCACGCCGCACGCCGCCAGCGCCCCGGCGAAACGCGCCGCGCCCTCGAAAAACGCGCCGTAAGTCAGGCGGCGCTCGCCATCATGTTCGACCAGCACGACGGCGGTTGAACCGGCGCGTTCCCGGTACAGCCAGCGCGCCTGCTCGATGAGCGTGGCGGGGCGGCGGTTCAGGGTGATAGGCAGCGTTGGCATTTAATCTTCCCCGTCCTACAGCTTGGCCTCAATGTTGCTCAGAATTTGATTGACGGTATTCATATTTTCGGCGGTTAATTCCGGGTCGTCGAAGCGCGCGCCAAAAGTATCCTCGATAAAAACCGCCAGTTCGACCAGCGAGAACGAGTCCACCAGGCCGCCGGTGATGAGCGGTTCGTCGTCCTTAAGCGGGTAGGTGGGGTCTTTCACCATTTGGGTTTTGATGTAATCGCGCAGTTGATCTCGCACGGCTTCCGTCTCTGATAACACTACGGGCGCGGCCACACCGCGCCGCCTCTGACGAAACACCCCAACAGCTTACCAGACAGCGGCATTTTCGCGCAAGACGTCGCGGGCAGCGTGCCAGGGCCATCGCATCAACCTGGCGGTGGGGTCAGGCGAAAGTCCACTTATTGAGATGATGTATCGTCATGCAGTGGTCCTGGGCGCATACCAACCCTGCCGGGCAGTTCGCGTTCAAAATCAGGTACAATAGTTCCTGGCGCGAAGCTGCGGCGCAAATGTTACACAATGTTCTACAAGCGAACAACTGAAGATTAAATCATGACTCAACAAAAAATCACTTTGTTCGACAACAAACGCATCATTCTCGGCGTCACCGGCAGCATCGCCGCCTACAAGGCCGTTGACCTCGCCAGCAAGCTGACGCAGGCCGGCGCGAAAGTGGACGTGCTGATGACCGCCGCCGCGCAGAAGTTCGTCACGCCGCTGGCGTTCCAGTCCGTCACCGGGCGTCCGGTGTATACCGACATGTGGCAGGCGGACAGCAGCGGCGGCCTGCCCACCCACATCGCCCATGTCGGCCTGGCCGAAGGCGCGGATGTGCTGCTGATCGCGCCCTGCACCGCCAACACCCTCGCCAAAATCGCGCACGGGCTGGCCGACGATTTGCTGAGCCTGACGACACTGGCCGCCCGCTGCCCGCTGGTGATCGCCCCGGCGATGGACGGCGGCATGTACGAAAGCGAAGTCACGCAGTTTAACCTGCGCGTGGTCAAGGGACGCGGCGTACAGGTGATCGAGCCGGATGAAGGCCGCTTCGCTTCCGGGCTGGTCGGCAAAGGCCGCCTGCCGGAAACGCCCACCCTGATCGGCCACCTGCGGCGGGTGCTGGGGCGGGGCGGGACGCTCAACGGGCGGAAAATCGTCGTCACCGCCGGCGGCACGCGGGAGGCGATTGACCCGGTGCGTTACATCTCCAACCGTTCCAGCGGCAAACAGGGCTACGCGCTGGCGCAGGCGGCGCTGGACGCCGGCGCCAAAACGGTCGTCCTCATCAGCGCGGCCCAACATCTGCCCGCCCCGGTCGGCGCGACGGTCGTCCCGGTCAGCAGCGCGGCGGAAATGTTGTACGCCGTCCTGGAACATATCGCCAGCGCCGACGCCCTGCTGATGGCCGCCGCCGTCGCGGACTTCACGCCGGAGCATGTGGCCGCGCAGAAGATCAAAAAGTCCGACGCCCCCAACGATGCGCCAACGCTGGCGCTGACGCGGACGCCGGATATTCTGCTGGTGGTCAAAAAACGGCGCGCGGACACCGGCTTCCCCCGTGTGGTAGTGGGTTTCGCGGCGGAAAGCCACAACCTGCTGGCGAACGCCCGCGCCAAACTGGAGCGTAAGGGGCTGCATCTGATGGTGGCGAACGACATCACCGCCGAGGACGCCGGCTTCGAGGTGGATACTAACCGCGTGGTGCTGCTGGACGCCGCCGGCGGGCAGGAGTCGCTCGACCTGATGAGCAAGGCCGCCGTCGGGGAGATGATCGTCCGGCGCGTGGCCGCGCTGCTGGCCCCGCCTACGCAGAAAGAATGAAATAGTTTTAACAAGTTTTTATCATCTTTACCGATTGTTCGGGCTATTGATTGCAACTATAATGACAATCAGGCACTTACGCGCCATGATTGATCGTACATCTTAAGGAGTATCCGTTCATGAAGTCACGTCTTTTAGCGGTTTTTCTGGTTGTTGCGCTGGCGCTGACGCTCTTCCCCGCCGCCGCGCAGGATATGATGGATCCGTGCCTGGGGCTGTCGGCTGCCGACTGCGAGATTGTAAAAGCGGCAGATGCTAAAGTTGCCGAACTGACCTCGTTCACCCAGAGCTTTAAATTCAACCTTAGCCTGAGCGGACTGCAAACCCTGAGCGGGTTGATGGGTACAACCGGCGAGGGCGCGCCCCAGGCACTGACCATCACCGCCGATGCGGCCAACAGCCCCTTCGTCCTCAACCTGGCCGCCAGCGACCCAATGGCTGCTTTTGCGATGGCGATGGATGTCAACGGCAGCATCACCGGCACCGGTTCGGATGACCAGTCCGGCACGTCCAGCTTTGTGATCGTGGACGGCGTGTTTTATGCCAAAGACCCGGAAACCGGCCAGTGGATGGGCATCCCGCTCTCCGAATTCCTGGACAGCGCCGGCATGGCGGGCCTGCCGGTTGACCCTGCCGCGCTGCTGGAAGGCGACATGGGCGCGATGGGCGCGGCTGCCGACCCGACCGCGCTGCTGGCCGGTTCCGGCTTGTCGCCGGAAGACGTGGCCGCGCTGATGACTGTCGAAGGTTTCACCAGCCAGACGCGCCTGGCCGACGCCGAAATGATGGGCCAGGCCATGTATGCCTTCGAGTCGAAGATTGACTTCGTGCCGCTGCTGTCCTCGCAGGCTTTCCAGAACATCCTCACCAATCTGGCGGCTTCATCGGACGACCCCAGCATGGCGCAGGCCGGGCAGATCGGGATGATGCTGCCCATGCTGCTCCAGGAAGGCAACATCAAGCTGACCCGCTGGATCGGCGCGAACGATATGTGGATACACCGCGTCGTGGTGGAAGCCAACGTGGTGGTTGACCTGGCCGCGATGATGGGCGCATCCGGCGGCAGTAATGCCCCGCAGATGGAGCCGATCACGCTGCGCATGATGCTGGACGTGGAACTGAGCGCGCACAACGCGACGGTGGCCCCCACCGCCCCCGAAGGCGCGCAGATGATGGAAATGGGTTCGTAAAACAACCTGTTTGAAGCGATTGAATCCGCAGGGGCGCATCAAGCGCCCCTCTTATTTTTGTGCCGCAGACCAGACGCGCTTCAGCCGCGTTTGGCGGCCTGTTCCGGCGGGGACAGGTCTTCGATCAAATCCTCATATTCCGGGTATTCCTCGTCGTCTCTGGCCTTCTGTTTGCGTTCAAGCGGCGCTTCCAGGGTGCGTTTGGCGGCTTCGGCCAGCGCCCGCGCCAGGGTTTCGTGGGCGTCCAGGGCGAAGGCGAAGGTTTCTTCCTCGGCGCGGAACCGCACCAAACCCGGCGCCCCCGGCGCGTCCAGCCGCCGCAGCGCGCCGATCTGCTGGACGGCCTCCAGCGGGATTTTTCGCAGCACCGTTCCCCCGTTCAGGATGACCAGAAAACGCGGCATCAGGTACAGGCTGACCGGCTCGGCCAGCGACCACGCGCCGTAGATGTCCTGCGCGGCGGGCGCGGCCTGGTACGGGCCGGCGTGGATATAAGGCCGCCGCCGCCGGTAGGCCGTCACCAGGTCCGGCGCGGCGAACGCCTTGAGCGCGCGCACCAGCTCGGCCATCGGCGTCCGGTACAGGCGCATTTTCAGCAGCAGCCAGCC
The DNA here is from genome assembly GCA_013388735.1 of Chloroflexota bacterium. Lineage (GTDB taxonomy): Bacteria > Chloroflexota > Anaerolineae > Aggregatilineales > Phototrophicaceae > CFX2. The sequence goes on from JACAES010000066.1 coordinate 27,599, forward strand.
GTCATCGTTTTCGACATGCAGCCAGATGTCGTTATAACCGCCGGTGTATTTGTGCGGGCGGCCAAACCAGCGCAGTTGTTCCGGCGTAAAGGACACGATTTCGCGCATCTGCGGCGTGCGTTCGTAAAGCGTCAGGCGACCCGGCGTAAGAACCAGCGCGCCCGCTCTGGCCGAACCCGAAACGCCGCCGATGAAGGCGCGTTCGTGGCGCAGGTCGGCGCGGTTGATAACCAGCAGCGGCGGTTCGCCGGCGGCGATGATCTGTTCCAGGCGGGCGGCGATGGCGCGCTGACGGCGAATCTGCTGCCAGCTTAGCAGCGACAGCCCGAAAACGAACAGAATGACCAGACTGAAGATACATTGTTCGGCGGGTATCATGCCGCGATTATAGTCATCCGGCATCATTCCGCCAAAAAGTGCGGCGCGATAATTAGCCAATTTGTTCCAAACAGTATATCCTTGTCAAAAGACCCAATGGAAAACACCGGTATGCAGCCCAGACAGTTATCCCTGTTCTCGCCAGACAGCAGTCCTGCATTCAGTTATCCGTTTCCATCCACTCGCTACCAGGGCAGCAAACGCTCCCTGGTCAGTTGGATTTGGGAACAGGTCTATCATCTGCAATTCGAGACTGTCCTCGATGTATTTGGCGGCACCGGTGCTGTCAGCCATCTGTTCAAAAATGCCGGCAAACGGGTTACATACAACGATTTTCTGGCCTTCAACTGGAATATCGGGCTGGCGCTTATTGAAAATCAGGAGGCGAAACTCTCTCAGGATGAAACAGAGCTTGTACTGAGTGTTCAGGATGGTCTACGGTATCCCGACTTTATTCAGAATACTTTTCACAACATCTACTTTACGGACGATGAGAATGCCTGGTTAGACCATGTGGTGTACAACATAGATCATTTACTCCAGAATCGCTATAAACAGGCGTTGGCGCGATTTGCGCTGTTCCAGTCCTGCATCATCAAGCGTCCTTACAACCTGTTTCATCGAGCTAACCTCTATATGCGAACCGCGCAGGTGGAGCGCAGTTTTGGCAATAAAATTACCTGGGATACGCCCTTTGAGGCGCACTTTCGCAATTTTGTGGTCGAAGCCAATCAAGCGGTTTTCGATAATGGGCGGGATAATCAGGCGATGTGTCTCGATGCCTTTGAAACACCAGCAGGGGCCGATCTCGTTTATATTGACCCCCCTTATCTCAACAAGCAGGGTACAGGAGTTGATTATCGGGATTTTTATCACTTCCTGGAAGGACTTGTAAGCTACGACACCTGGCCTGCACGCATTGACTACAGCAGCAAACACCGCCGCTTGCAGCCGGAGAAATCACCCTGGAACAACACTGCAACCATTATGGATGCTTTCGAGCAGCTATTTGACCGGCATCGCGGGAGTATGCTCGTTATCTCCTATCGTGATGATGGCATACCCACGAAAGACCAACTGATAAAGCTGCTGCTCAAATTCAAAAAGCAGGTATGGGCAGCCGCCCAGCCCCAAAAATATGCACTGTCACACAAACAATGCCGGGAACTGCTGCTCATTGCGCGCTGATGAAGGACATTTGCGTTGGAACAGGATCAATTTCGCGAAGCACTTCTGCAATACTTTGATGAACTGCGCGAGCGCGTCTCGACCGAGAACGGGGATTGGACGGTCAAGGGTTTTATTGATGTGTACCAGCGCATCTACAGCATTTCAATAGATACAAAAGTTCTTTCAAAGGTTCTCGAACTGCTGATGCTTCCGGCAATTTCGCGCTTTGCCGAAGAACACGGATATGAAATTGTCCTCGCTAAATCACAAAATCAATATCCCGATGTCAGCCTCATATCGAAATCCAATAAGGCGCTGTGTTTTGCTGTTGACATCAAGACAACCTATCGAACAGGAAAGGACAAAAATGGCCGAATGCGCGTCAGCGGCATGACTCTCGGCACTTTTGGCGGTTACTTCCGCATCCGTGATCGCCGGGTGAGCAGCACCTTTGCTTATAACCGCTATGTGAAACATTATGTGTTGGGAGTGGTCTATGACCGGGCAGTGGGCATTGATGAGCGCAAAATCTATAACGTTGCCGATCTCAACGATATCCCTTCAGTGGCGCGCAGCTTTGAGTTCTTCCTTCAGGAAAAATATCTGATTGCCTCTGACACGCCTGGCAGCGGCAACACCAAAAATATTGGCTCAACAAAATACCTGGATCGGCTGCTGAACGGCACCGGGGTCTTTGCGAAACTCGGCGTCGAAGTTTTTGACGACTACTGGATGAATTACCGCACATGGACTATGGCGCGCGAAGAAGGCTTTGCAAAACCCCCTTATACCAATCTCAAAATGTATCAGGCTTATAAAAAGCAGGGTGCCGAAATCTTCAACATCCCAGAGGATGCTGTCGAGACCGAAGCTGACGATAAGGGCGAATATGGCCTTGAAACAGATATTCCTGATGTAGACGAATAATCCTCACCCGGTGGTTTTAAGCCCGGCGGCGATGCCGTTGATGGTCGCCAGGGCGGCGCGCAGCAGCGGCTTGTATTCCGGTGCGTCGGGGTCAAGCGCCCGCAGCCGTTTGAGCAGTTCCACCTGGATGAAGTTCAGCGGGTCTACGTAGGGGTTGCGGCGTTCGATAGACCGTTTGATGACCGGCGCGTTGTCCAGCAGTTCCGGCTGGCCGATCACCTGGCAGACCATCCGGCTGGCCCGCAAATATTCGGCCTTCATCTCCCCAAAGATTTTTTCGCGGGTCGCGGCGTCGCTCACCAGCTCGGCGTACAGCGCGGCGATGCCCATGTCGGCCTTCGCCAGATCAAGCTGCACGTTTTCGATCAGCGCATTAAAAAACGGCCACTCGCGGTACATGGCGCGCAGCCGGTCGAGGCCGTCCGGCTGGTCGGCGCAGTAGGCCGCCAGCGCATAACCGACGCCGTACCAGGACGGGATGATGGCGCGGCTCTGCATCCAGGAGAACACCCAGGGGATGGCGCGAATCGACTCGAAGCCGCCCTGCTGCGCGCGTTTGGCCGGGCGCGAACTGATGGGCAGATTCGCCAGTTCGTTGATCGGCGTCCCCTGCTGCCAGTAGTCGAGAAAACCGGGCGTTTCGTAAACCAGGCTGCGATAGGCCAGCCGGCCAGCCTCGGACAGGTAGGCCATCGCCGCGCGCCATTCGTGTTTGATGGGCGTCCCGGTGCGGCTTTCCTGCGGCGCGCCCAGCGCCAGCAGAGCGGCGTGCATAACCTGATGCAGATGGCGGTGGGCGATGTCGGCGTTGCTGTAGCGGTAGGCAATCACCTCGCCCTGTTCGGTGATTTTGATGCCGCCCCGCAGCGACTCCGGCGGCTGCGACCGGATGGCGCGGTTGGTCGGGCCGCCGCCGCGCCCGATGCTGCCGCCGCGCCCGTGAAACAATTGCAGCGACACGCCGTAACGCGCGCAGCACTCGATGAGCCGCTGCTGCGCCGTGTATAAATTCCAGTTGGAGGCGATGTAACCGCCGTCCTTGCTGCTGTCGGAATAGCCGATCATGATCTGCTGCTGAAGGCCGTGCCGCGCGCCGCGCGCTTCCAGGTGCGCCCGGTACATGGGATTCTCGAACAGAGCGGCCATGATGTCCGGCGCGCGCGCCAGATCGTCAATCGTCTCAAACAGCGGCACCAGGCTGACATCGTGATGAATGCCGACTTCCTTCGCCAGCAGCAGCATCGCCAGCAGATCGCTGGGCTGCCGGCTCATGCTGGCGATCACCGTGTCAATGACGATTTTGCCGTAGCGCCGGTGCGCCTGGGCGATCATGCGCCAGGTGGCGATGATGCGGTTGGTGGCCTGGGAAAAGTTCGGCTCGATGGGGAAAAACGGGCGCGCGTTGGCGATCTCCAGTGTCAGCAGGGCTTGTTTATCGGCTTCCGGCAGGTCGAGATACGGTGCGCCGTAGCAGCGGAAGATTTCGTCCAGCGCCGCCGCGTGCAGCCGGGCATCCTCGCGGATGTCCAGCGGCGTCAGGTGCAGGCCGAACAGCCGCACTTTGCGGATCAGCCGCAGCAGCGAACCGGCGGCGGCGGCGCGTCCCCGGTTGGCGCGCAGGCTGTCTTCGATCAGCAGCAGGTCGTCCAGCAGTTCGCGGTTGGTCGGATAGGCATCCTCCGCCAGCCGCCGGTGAATAACGTTAAAAAACTGGCGGTAGATTTCGGTCGGGTAACGGTCATCATGGCCGCCCGCCGCCAGCGCCGCCTCACGCAGCGCGTCCGACGCGGCCACCTCGTCCGCCGACTGGGTGAAGTGGTCGCGCATAGTGGCGATTTCGTCCAGATAAACGCGCCGCGCCGCCGCCCGCAGCGTCGCCAGCGTTTCCAGCGTCACCTCCGGCGTGACGTTGGGGTTGCCGTCCCGGTCGCCGCCGATCCACGAAGCGAAACGCAGAACGCCGGGAAGCTGCGCCCAGTCCTGGCCGGGATAACTGCGTTCCAGGGCGGCCTGCAGGTCAACGTAAATATCTATGGTCGTGTCCATGATGACCGAGGTGATGAAATACAGGCCGAAGTCCACTTCGTCGGCCACCGTCGCCCGCGAGGCCCGCGTCGGGCGGGTTTGCCACAGCGCCTCGATTTCCTCTGCGATGGCAAATTCAACGGCCTGCTGTTCGCGGGGCAGCAAATGCTGCAAGTCCCGCCGCGCCATCATCTCCGCGATGCGGCGCAGTTTAATCAGGACTTCTTTACGTTTGGCTTCGGACGGGTGCGCCGTCAGCACCAGGCGGACGCGCAGGTGTTCCAGCAGGGCGCGCACATCGTCGGCGCTCAGGCCGGCGGCTTGCAGGCCGCGCACGGCGGCCTCGATGGTTTCGTCGTGGCGGCCTTCGGCTTCGCGCCGGCGCAAAACACGGATACGCTGCCGGTCTTCCGCGATGTTGATGAGCTGAAAATAACTGCTGAAGGCTTTGATGAGGATGCGCCAGGAGTCCAGGTCCAGGCCGCCGATGATGCCGGTCAGGGTTTCGGCGGCGGCGGGCTGGTTGGCCCGGCGGGCTTTGGCCGCCGCCCGCACCCGCTCGACCAGATCAAGCGCCTCCTGGCCGTGCTGCTCCCAGATGACCATACCGAGCAGATTACCGAGCAGTCGAATGTCGGCGCTGAGGGCGTTGGGCGTTTCTGGCGGCGGATAGCTGGTCATAACGATAAACTCCTGGCGGCGCATATGGCCTGACGATTCGCGTGACGGTCGTAATATAACTGCTGACCCGCGTCAGCACCAAAAACCCAAAATGCCTTTTTGTGCCAAAAAGTACATTTTCTCACCGACTTTTCACCCGCTTGTGGTTTAATATTCAATCAATCCTGAACGTTCAAAACGCGCTGTCGGCGCAATCAATTAAGAAAGGACTTCTGATGGCAACTCACGTACAGCCCCGCGCCCATGACCTGCCGCTGCTGCGGCGGTGGGCGACGGCGGTCAACACCTGCAACTGCCCGGATGTGGAACACGCCGACCTGTTCACGCGCTGGCTGGTGATTTCACGCGCGTGCGTATTTTCGATGACCTTCACGTCCGGCTTCATCGGCGTGCTGCTGGCGGCCTACACCGGCGCGTTTGTCGAAAACACGCTCTTTAAAATCTGGCTGGCCTTCCTCAGCGTGATCGGCATCGTCTTCGCCCACGCCAGCAACAACCTCATCAACGATTACACCGATACTAAACGCGGCGTGGATACCGAAGATTACCCACGTTCGCAGTACAGCAAACATCCCGTCCTGGGCGGGCTGACCACGCCGGGGCGGCTGCTCCAGGTGGCGCTGACGCTGACGTTCATAGACGGCCTGATTATGCTGTATCTGGCCTCGGTCAGCGGCTGGCCGGTGATTGTGTTCGCGGTGCTGGGGCTGGTCATCAGTCTGGGTTATACCGCCTTCCTCAAACGTTACGCCCTGGGCGAAATCGCCTCGCTGATCGTGTGGGGGCCGCTGATGACCGGCGGCACGGTGTACGCCATCACCGGGGCGATAGACTGGAACACCATGCTGCTGACGCTGCCCTACGGGTTGATCGTAGCGTCGGTGCTGATCGGCAAACACACCGATAAAATCGAGAACGACAGGCCGGTGGGGGTGCATTCGGTGCCGGTGCTGCTCGGTTTGCAGCGGTCACTGTGGTTGAACAAAATCACGTTCATCCTGTTTTATGTGCTGGTGGTGGCGCTGGTGATCGGCGGCGTGGCGACACCCTGGATTCTGCTGACCTTCCTGGCGCTGCCGCGTCTGTTCGCGGTATGGAAAACCTACTCGCAGCCCAAACCGGCCACCAAACCGGATGACTGGCCGGTATGGCCGCTGTGGTACGTGGCCTTCGCCATGCACCTCAACCGGGGTTACGGCGGGCTGTTTATGTTCGGCCTCATCCTGGGGCTGATCGCGCCGCACATCGCGCGGCTGCTGGGCGTGGGGGCATAGGGACGCGCGCCCAAAAGGAAAAAGCGCAAGGGCGACAGGGCGGCAGGCAGCCCTCACCCCTGGCCCCCAGGGCTTAAGCATGAAGATACTTCGTCTCAATAAGTAGGCTTTCGCCCGTTGACCCCTCCCCCAAACCCTCTCCCCGAATTCGGAGAGGGGGCTTAAAACGACTCTTACTTCCCCTTTCCCCGCGCGCGGAGAAAGGGGGGCGGGGGGACAAGGGTTAACGTGACGCGAAATTGCAGTTTGATGCGTTTGCCCTGCCCCTGGCCCCTCTCCCGAACGCGCTGTGCGCTGGGAGAGGGGGGTAGGGGAGCGCCGGTGTGCGCTCCCAGATCGCATCCTCAGCCGGTCACCGGCAGGCCCAGAATGTCGCCGCCGCGCGCGCGGCCATACTGCGCGGCAATCCAGCCGGTCTGCCCCTGGTAGGTGACTTGCAGCCAGCGGCCATCCGCGCTGCGCCCGGTAGCCGTGACGGTGGTATTGTGCGGGATGCTCGCCAGGATGGCGGACGTGGTATCCGGCGCAGCGCGCATCCGCAGCGTGTAGTCCACCAGAAACCGCAGCGACGCGATGCTCGGCACAGATGGCGCGGGGGCGACGCCTCCGGCCACCGTCGGCTGACCTTCGGAAACCGTGACAAAGATGGCCGAAACCCACCCGGTCTGCCCGTTAAAATCAATGCTGTACCAGCCGTTCGACTCGCCGATGACGGTGTAAGCGTCACCGGGGCGCAGCGTGCCGATGCGCGCAGCATCCAGGCCGGGGCCGCTGCGCACGTTGACGCGGTCGGTGCTGCTGACCACCCGCGCGGCTGCCGGGGCGGGCTGGCCGCCAGGGTTGGGGTTCAGCCCCGCGCCGGGCGTGCCGTTCAGGAAAGCGTCATCCCAGTAGACGCCGTTGGGGTCGGCGGGCTGGTTTTGCGTGGCGTACAAAAACAGCGTCACCACGCCGGTCGCCCCGGCGCGCGCCGTCACCTGCACCAGATTCCACTGGTACAGCGCGCCCGCCCAATCCGACCAGACGACCGTCGGGCTGTTGGGGTCGGTGCCGCCGGTGGGGTCAATGCCGGCCCGCACGATGCTGCCGCCGGCGCTGTTTTCGATCAGCGCCCAGCCGCCGCCCTGCACATCGGTATTCGGCACAACGCTCACCTGCTGGAGCAGCCAGGCTGTAAACGTGCCGCCGCCGCGCGACATATGGTACGAACGCCCGCCGGAGCGTTTGACGCCGCCGGTATGCGGGAAGCCGTTGGGATGGACGTTTTTCCAGGGCGCGTCACCGCCCAGGATCAGCCCGCCCCACCAGTAAGTCGGCGCGTTAAAGGTGGTGGCCGGGTCGTTGGCGTCGGCGCTCACGCGGCTGTAGACTTCCCCCTCGAAGCCGGGGTCCTGCAGCAGATTCACGCCCTGCGCGCCAACCGGCAGAACCGCCGCCAGCAGCAGCCCGAACACGAGCAAAAAGGATCGCGTACGCATCAGATCATCCTCATCCTCTTTCACCGCAAGAATTGGTTATAAACCGGGACGGCAAGCCGCGCAATAGGAACTGCGTCGGGAAAACAAAAGAAGCCTCCCAAAGGAGGCATGAGAAAACAGCTGTAGATTGAAGCGCGGCGGCTCAGTCGGCAGCGGCCTGGGTAGGCGCGGGCGGGGTCGTCGTCTTCGCTTCGGGCTTGGGACTCACGGCGGTGTTGTTCACACTGCTGCGGGAGGCGTTCTTGCTGTCATTGACGTAGAAGCCAGAACCTTTAAAAATGATCCCCGCAGGCTGCACCACACGCACTACCCGCTGCCCGGTAGACGGGTCTACGGTGAGCGGTTCTTCCAGGAACTTCTGGCGGACATCAAAGGTCGAGCCATCTTCACGGCGGTAGGTATAGACAGGCATAGCAGATACACCCCTCATCAAACTCAAGCGAGTCTGTGTTACAAGCCGCTCTCTATCATACACCAGTTTTTTAGCACTGACCATAGAGGAGTGCTAAATTCTGATGAAACTTTTAGGTACGGCCACAATTTCAGACGCGCCGCGCCCGACAGAACTTACATGTCCAGCAGGGCGCGCGCCATTTCCGCCGACGGCGCAGCAGCCAGGCGCGTTTCCACCTCGCCGCCGATAAAACATAACGCCGCGTCCGCCCCTGACCAGCAGTCGCCCTCAGCCGGCGCGCCTTCAAAACGCGCCTCGGCGAAGGCCGTTATCGTATCGCCGAACTCGGCGGAGTCGGCGGGCGAGTCCCACTTCAGGCGCAGCGCCCAGGCGCGCTGGTTGGTGGTTTCGTTAAAGTACAGGTGATAGCGGTCGCCGCCCCAGCCGTCCGCCGCTTTGCGGGCGTCCGCCGCCGCAAGCTGCGTATCCAGATACGAGCGCAGATAAAATTCGCCCAGCGTTCGGTCGGCCAGCAGCGCCCAGTCCGGGCCGGGCGGCGTGGTTTCCAGCGTCACCGGCAGCGGCTGTTCGCCGGACAGATAGCGGGCGGGGTGGAGAATCTGCTCGGTGGAAACCGGCAGTTCGGCATAAGCGCGGTTGACGGCTTCCCAACCGCCTTCCCGGTAGAGCGCATTGACGAAGATCAGGCCGTCCTGGTAGGGGAAGGTCAGCTCGGTGACGACGAACGGCGGCGTGCCGGGCGGGATGTTAAACGCCCCGGCGCTGAAGCCCTGCACCAGCAGCCCGATGGCGGCCATCGGGTTCTGCTGCACGGCAGCCTGGAGATAAGCGTTCATAACGGCGGTCGCGTCACCTTCCACCAGCGACAGGACGGCCAGCGCCCGGTCGGGGTTGGCGGCCATGTCGGGATCATCCAGCAGAGCTTCCAGGCCGAAATGCTGGTCCTGCAGGGCATGGGTGAATTCGTGCGCGTAGGTGATCTGATCGAGCAGGGGCAGCTGATCGCCCAACTCGCCGCCGGTCATCAGCAGCACGTTCATGGCTTTCGACTCGGTATCGTAAAACCCGGCCACACCCGCCGGGCTGTTATAAAAGTCCAGGTAAACTTGCAGCAGGTCTACATCAGGCGGCAGCAGATCAAAGGCGATGTAAAACTGCGTCTCGCGGAGAATGGTTTCCTCGTCAAGCTGGAGGTTCAGTTCGCGTTCCAGATAAGCGCGCAGGTCGGCGCGGTCGGGGAACCGATGCGCGACCGACTCCAGCGCCTCCAGGCCGCGCAGTTGGGATGAAACCTGCTCAATCGAATCCAGATGTTCTTCCAGCGCCAGGCTGATGTCCTGCGCCAGCACGCCGGACGCGCCGGCGATCAGGACGAGAGTGAACAAGCAGAACCGTATCAAAGTCACCACTCCTGAACAGGGTTAACGAAAAAAAGCGTCCGGTATACAGAACTCATTGTATGCCAGACGCGCCTTAATCTTCAACGTCCGGCGCGGATTCAATACGAACGTTAATGCCCGGCCAGAAGGGGTTAACAGGACGCAGGATGACCGTTTGAGGCGATCTCCCTTTGCGTTCCTTGTGTTGCCGCTTTTGGTTTTCCCGCCTTTGCGTTACACTTCCTGCGAGTCCTGCCCTGACGATGCAGCTTTTGACTCGGCACTCAGCACTCGGAACTGACTCATGGGTTATCTCAACGAACCGCCGCCGCCGATCATCCGCGAGCGCGGCAATCTGCTCAGCGGCTGGCTGATCTTCTTCGGCGTGGCGAATGCGCTTTCGGTCGTCCGCAGCCTGGAGCAGGGCGTCTTTCTGACGCTGATCTGGAGTCTGTTCGGCCTGGTCTGCGCGGTCGGCGTGTGGAAGTGGTTTCGGCTGGCGCTGTACGGCATGTTCCTGGGTTTTATGTTTAATATCGCCCTGGCGCTGGACGCCGCTTCGATCAGCGGCATCCTCTACCAACTGGTTTACATCGGGCTGACCTATGCCCTGGTACAGCCGAAGGCAGCATTTTTCCGATGAAGCGTCCGCCGCGTTATCCCAAACGTCCCGCCCCCAACCCGCCGCGCCGCCGGCCTGCTCTGCCGAAGCCGCCGCCGGCGCCGGAAGTGCCGGAACACATCTGCGAGGCGGACGTGGCCGAAGGGTTGGAACGTATCGCCTTCAGCGAGATACGCCGCCGTTTTGGCGAACATGTCGAACGGCTCGATCAGGGCGCGGCGCGGCCCGGCGTGCTGCGCTTTTCCTACGCCGGCAACCTGTACCACCTGCTGCGGCTGCGTATGGTTCAGTCCGTTTATCTGTCGCGCCGCTTCGACGTGCCGCGCCCGAAGGCGCTGTTGGGACACCAGCACTTCACGGCGCTGCTGGCGATGATCGCGGCGGTGCGCGACCTGCTGCCGCCGGAAGACTACCAGACCTTAACCATCAACGCGGCGGGGTCGGACTCGTCGGTGATGCGGCGGCTTAAGGATGAACTGGCCGCCGCGACCGGCCTCACTCCCGCCGATGAAGGCGACCTGCTCATTCGCCTGCGGCACCCCCCCGACGATCCGCTGGCCTGGGAAGCATTGGTGCGCCTGTCGGCACGCCCGCTGGCGACCCGCTTCTGGCGCGTGTGCAGCCGCGAAGGCGCGCTGAATGCCGCCATCGCCAGCGCGATGGCCTTTCTGACGCAACCCAAACCGGACGATGTGTTCCTGAATATGGCCTGCGGGACGGGGACGCTGCTGATCGAACGGCTGGCGCTGGAAAACGCCGCCAGCGCCACCGGGTACGACCTGGACGAAGCCGCCCTGGACTGCGCCCGCCAGAACATCGGCGCGGCAGGGCTGGCCGACCGCGTGAGCCTGCACCTGGGGGACGCCCGTGCGCTGCCGCTGCCGGATAAAAGCGTGGACGCCCTCTGCGCCGATCTGCCGTTCGGCCATCTGGTCGGTTCGCACGAAGGCAACCTGGAACTGTACCCGGAACTGCTGCGCGAGGCGGCGCGGCTGCTCAAACCCGGCGGGCGAGCCGTGTTCATCACCCACGAAGTCCGGCTGATGGAAGACCTGCTGGCCGACTCGCCGCGCTGGAAAATCGAGCAGATCATCCGGGTGGCGCAGGGCGGGCTGAACCCGCGCATTTACGTGCTGGTGCGGGTGTAGGATTTTGCAAAACCTGCTGAATGAGCGACAATTCGCCGCAACAGAACAGTTGAGGCCAATACTATGAACGCCCGCGAGTCCATCCTGAACAAACTGCGCGCCGCGCGGCAGCCTTTCCCGGATGCGCCGCCCCGCCCCCGAACCTACCAACCGGCGACAGCCGTCGCCGATCAGTCGCCGGACGGCCTGCTGGCGCGTTTTCGTGAAGAACTCGAACGCCTGGGGGGTGAAGTGTTCGCCGTTGAAGGTGACGAGGCCGCCCGCGAAAAGGTTCTCGATCTGCTGCGCAGCCACCGGGCCGCCCACGTGCTGGCCTGGCACTTCACCCGCATCCCGGCGCGCGGCTTGCGCGCGGCCATCGAAGCCGCCGGTATCACCATCAGCCAGCCCACCCTGCGCGACGAAACCCGCGCCGAAACGCTGGCGGCCATCCGGGATGCCGGCGTCGGGCTGACCGGCGCGGACGCCGCCATCGCCACTACCGGCACGCTGGTCTTCAGCACCGCCGCCGGCAAAGGCCGCATCCCGACCATTCTGCCGCCGGTGCATATCGCGGTCGTCACCTTAAACCAGTTCGTGCCGCGCCTGGAAGACTGGGCCGCCGCGCAGCGCGCCGCCGGGCTGGAAACGGCGCGGTCAAGCGCCAACGTCTGTTTTGTCTCCGGCCCCAGCAAAACCGGCGACATCGAAATGATTCTGGTCAAGCAGGTGCATGGGCCGGGGGTGCTGCAAGTCGTCGTGAAACGCTAGTATTTATTTTATTAAAGGTAATATTATGTCTTATTCACTTCTTTGTAATGGCACCATCATTGACGGCACCGGCACGAAACCACTGCGCAACGGCGGCATTCTGCTGGATGGCCGCTACATTCGCACGGTCGGCCCGGTGGATTCGCTGACTCTGCCGAATACCGCCATCCAGGAAATTGATGCCGGGAACGGTTTCATCATGCCGGGCTTCATTGATACCCACGTGCATCTCATGATCGAAAGCTTCAACCTGCCCCAGATGATGCAGACGCCGTTTTCGCTCAACTTCTACAAGGCCGTCAGCCACATGCGGCGCACCCTGGATGCCGGCATCACCAGCGTGCGCGACGCCGGCGGCGCCGACCTGGGCGTTAAGCTGGCGGTCGAGCAGGGGTTGATCGAAGGGCCGAGGATGCAGATCAGCGTCACCATGCTCAGCATCACCGGCGGGCATGGCGATAGCTGGATGCCGTCGGGGCTGGATATGCCGCTGTTCCCGGTTCATCCCGGTCGCCCGGATGGCCGCTGCGACGGCGTGGACGGCGTGCGGAAAAAAGTGCGCGAGGTGCTGCGCGCCGGGGCCGATGTGGTCAAGGTCGCCTCGACCGGCGGCGTCCTCAGCCCGACCGACCACCCGGCGTTCACCCAGTTTTCGCCGGACGAGCTGGCGGCCATCGTACAGGAAGCAAACGCCCGGCGCGGCGTCCGGGTGATGGCGCACGCCCAGGGCGCGGACGGCGTTAAAAACGCGGTGCGCGCCGGGGTGCATTCCATCGAACACGGCATTTACCTGGACAACGAAGCGATTGAGTTAATGCTCGAACGCGGCACGTTCCTCGTCCCGACGCTGCTGGCGCCGGTTTCGGTGGTGCAGATCGCGGAAGCCGCCGGCACGATGCCGGCTTATGGCGTGCGCAAAGCCCGCGAAGTGCTGGACATTCACCGGGAAAGCATCGCGCGCGCCTACAAGGCGGGCGTCAAAATCGTTATGGGGACGGACGCCGGCGTGATGCCGCACGGCACAAATATGGGCGAACTGGGGCTGTTGTGCAGCGTGGGCCTGTCCCCGCTCAAGGTTATCACCGCCGCCACCCAGACCGCCGCCGACTGTCTGGGCTGGGGGGACTGGCTGGGGACGATTGAGCCGAACAAAGTGGCCGACATCATCGTCAGCAAGGCCAACCCGCTCAATGATATTCACGTGCTGGAAAACCCGGATAACATCGTTATGGTGATTAAAGACGGCGTGATTGTCAAAGACCGGCGCAGCCGGACGGCTTAAAGGGGTATTTTAATTATGGCATTGGATGAGCTAAAACGCCGCGAACAAAACCGGCGGCGCTGGTGGCGCGTGGGGGCGGGCATCATGTTCGTGCTGGCCGTCCTGCTCGCCATCGGCCAGGTACAGTATTTGCAGCAGGAGGCCGCCATTTTCGCCACCCAGACAGCCCAGGCCGTGCCGACGCTGCCCTGAAGAGATGCCGTGAGGAAACGCTTTTGTCCGAACCAATTTTAAACCCCACTCTTAATCTGGCCCGGCAGTTGGCCGGGCAGTTTGCGATCCGCGCCGACCAGGCCGACCGGAAAGGCGAACTGCCGCCGGAGGACGTGCGCGCGCTGCTTGAATCCGGCTATTTAACCCTCAGCATTCCGCGCGTTTACGGCGGCCAGGAACTTTCGCTACGGGAATGTACCGCCGCCCAGCTTGAGCTGGCGCAGGGCAGCGCCGCCTCCGCCCTGGTGGCAGCCATGCAGCTTCACGTCTTCGGCAGCGCGCGGGAGAACCGCCCCTGGCCGGAAGCCGCTTTTGAGCGGCTGTGTCGCATCGCCACCGACGGCGGCTTAATTAACGCGGTCGCCAGCGAACCGGCGCTGGGCAGCCCTTCGCGGGGCGGGGCGTTCGCCACCACCGCCGCGCCGCACCCGGACGGCTGGCGCATCAACGGCCAGAAAACCTGGATCACCGGCGGAAAACACCTGACGCACCTGCTGGTTAAACTCAACATCGAGGATGACCCGGCGGCGGTGCTGGTCCCAAACCATGCGCCGGGCATGGTCTGGATCGAAACCTGGCGGCAGTCCCTCAGCCTGCGCGCCAGCGACAGCCACGACGTTTGTTTTGACGATGTGATCGTGCCGTTTGACCACCTGCTGGAGCGCGGCGCGCACCCGGAGCGCCCGCCGGATGCCTGGTTCGTCATCCTGGTCGCCTCGGTATATCTGGGCGCGGCGCTGGCGGCGCGAGATGCCGTCATCGCCTATGCGCTGGAGCGCGTGCCGACGGCGCTGGGGCGCCCGATTGCCACCCTACCCAGTATCCAGCGGCAGATTGGGGAAATAGACCTGGCGCTGCAAAACGCCCGCAGCTTTTTGCTGGAAGCGGCGGCGGGCTGGGGCGGTGACGCCGATACCCGGCGGCGGTGGTTCCCGCGCATTGTGGCCGCCAAAGTCCTCGCCACCGAAACCGCCGCCAGCGTGACCGAAAAGGCGCTGCGGATCGCGGGCGGGGCCGGCATCACCCATGCGCTGCCGCTGGAACGGTTTTTCCGCGACACCCGCGCCGGGCTGATGCACCCGCCGTCCGGCGACGCGGCTTTAGAGATGATCGGCAAATACGCGATTGAACAGGCGAAAGGGGACGCCGATGGATAAACCGACGCCCGGCGACCTGGTGGCGCTGGAAGCCCTGATTGAGGATTGGCTGGCGCGCGCCCAGGATGCCGCCGACAAAGCCCTGAACCTCAGCCGTATCGGCGCGAGCCGGGCGGAATTTTACCGGGGGCAGGCCGATGCCTACCGCCGCGCCGCCGCCGAACTGCGCGCCCTGCTGGCGGACGAGTCCGGCGAAGACCAGGCCGCGCCGGTCGAATACGCCCAGGTGAGCCTGGACACGGCGCAGACGGTGTTGAAGCTGGCCGGGCTTTCCGCTGCCGAACTGCGCGCCCACCCTGACCGTACCTTCAGCATTCTTTTTCTGCCGCTGCAATTCCGCTCCGTCGGCGAAGTGTCGGAAATGTTGATGGACGTGGCCGACGTGGACATCCTCGATTCTGGACGCCTGCTGGACACCAATAAATCATTCGTGGATTTCGCGTTTAAATCGCCGCCGGTGTAAGCCGCCGGCTGGGGGGTAGGGCGCGCGATAAATGGTCAGGCGGCGGCGTGGCGATGCCTCGCCCCTACAACCTCCTCTGTGCCTCTGAATCTCTGTGTTGAGTCTTTTGCCCTTTTGGCGCGGGCGCGGCGATGCCTCGCCTCTACTGCCCCACCGCGCCGACGCCCGCCAGCTCCTGCGATTCGCGGGCGCGTTCGCGCATCATCGTGCGCAGCGCCTCGATGTCACGCGGGACGAGCGCCGTCGCCAGCAGCAAAAAGCCGCCGCACACCAGCCAGGTCGAAACGCAGATCAGCAGGATCGCATCCGTCAGCGTCGTTTGCACCGCGATCAATCCGACGATCAGGGGCGCCAGCGCCGAACCGATGGATTCGACAAAATACTGGATCGCCAGCGCCGTGCTGCGCGCTTCCGGCTGCGTGATGTCATGGACGGTCGAAATCACGTTCGGGCCGGAAAACGGGATGAACAGCGCCGTCAGGCACAACATGGCCGCGAACACCAGCGTATTCTCCATCGGCACGTTGATGGTCAGGAACAGCAGCACCACCCCGGTGAACACGCCGACGGTGCAGACGATCAACCGCCCCCGGCGGCTGCGTTTGAAGGCCCAGTCGCCCAGCGCGCCGCCCAGCACGTTGCCCGCCGCCATAAACAGCACCGCCGCCGCCATCATCGGGAAGATCAGATCGGAGGTGTACTTGCGTTCTGTTTCCAGGTAGCGAAAGAACCAGGCCGAAATTACATTCCAGGGGAAGACGCCGAAGAAGCCCTGCGCAAACAGCGGCAGCAGCGTGCGTTTGCGCAGCAGCGACCGCGCCGTTTTGAGGTTGAACTTGTAAATGGCGATCTGTTCCAGCCCGGCCATTTCCGGCTCGCTCTGGCCGCGCGGCGCTTCCCGCACGGTGAAGAAGATCACCACCGCCAGCGCCAGCCCGACTGCCCCGGTCATGAAGAAGATGTTGCGCCAGCCGATGACCGGCCCCAGTCCCAGCGCCAGCGCCAGCCCGATCATATAACCCAGCGGGGCGGTCAGGTTCAGCAGGCCGTACACTTTGCCGCGCATCCCCGGCCCGAAATAATCCGACACCAGACTGAAGATGCCCGGATAACTCGAATCGTCTATCCCGGTCGAGGCGCGCGTCACCAGAAAGCTGGGGTAGGTCGGCACGATGGCGCTTAACCAGGTGGTCGAACCCCAGATGAACGAGGCCAGCGCCAGCAGCCGCGCGCGGGCGAAACGGTCGTACAGGTAGCCCCACAGCGGATAAAAAATCGCGCCGACGATCAGCGCGCCGGTGAAGACCGCGCCCATCTGCGCTTCGTCTATCCCGAACGTCTCCATGATGGGCGTCGTCAGCGGGCCGATCAGCAGTTTATCCGATTGGTGCAGCAGCATGAAGGCAAAAAAGACGGCAACGATGAACCAACGATAGCGAGGGCGGTGTTGCATGAAAGTTGCTCCTTGTTCTTAAAAAGGCCGTTTCGCCGGGCGAAACGCGGGCTTTTATGCGCCGATTGACAAATTTTGCATTCAAGAGTTAACTTTGTGTGGAAGGATTATAACAAGCGTCGCGTGGAATGCCGCACCTGCAAGAATATCTATCAGAGACACTTGCGACTAGTTGTTGAAACATGGAATATAATGTTTTAAACTGGTGTGCGTATGGAGCGTACAGGTATGAGTCCATCTCATTCACCAAAGCGAAAATCCGCGCCGGCGCATCTGACAGATTCCCATACGCCGCCCCCTGCGCCGCCCGCAGGTGACTTTCACGACTCGGAAGAAACCTATCGCGCTCTGGTCGAAAACGCCATTGATGTGATCTTCACGCTGGATACCGAAACCCACATCACGTCCCTGAATCCGGCTTTCGAGTCTATCACCGGCTGGCCGCGCCAGGACTGGATTAACCGGTCGTTTATGGACATCATTCTGCCGGACGACCTGCCGCTGGCGATGAGGATGCACAGAAACGGCCTGCTGCCGCGTGACGATGGATCCGTGCTGCCCTTTGAACTCCGCATCCGGTCGGCTTCCGGCGGCGTGGTCACGGGCGAGTTTAAAGTGAAGCAGAAGATCGAAAACGGGCGCGTGATCGGCCTGTTGGGCATCGCCCGCGACATCACCGAACGTAAGCAGGCCGAAGCCGAACGCGACCTGTACATCCACCAGCTTGAAATTTTGCAGTACGTGGATACCGAACTGAGCCAGAATCTGAAGATGGACTACGTGCTGACGATGGCGCTGGACGCGGCAGTGCGCCTGAGCAAAGCCGACGCGGGCGCGATTCATCTGCTGGAAGACGATCAGATGTGGGTTGCCCAGGTGATCGGCGATTATCCGCTGAAGCTGGTCGGGTCGCGCGTGCCGCTTGACCAGGGCATCATCGGGCGCGTGGTGCGCACGCGCCAGCCGGAATGGGTCGTGAATGTTGAACATGACCCCGACTACCTGCCGCACGTCCGCGATACCCGTTCGCAGATCACCATTCCGCTGCTGTGCCGGGAGCGCATCAGCGGCGTCCTCAACGTGCAGACCAGCCGGGCAGAACATTTCACCCGCCGCACCTTTGATTTTCTCAAACTGCTGACCGCCCGTATCGCTACCGCCCTGGACAATGCGCGCCTCTACCAGCAGTCCCAGGCGCAGGTCGCGGAGCTGCAGCAGCTTTACCAGCAGGTCAGCGAACTCGAACAGCTTAAGAGCGAGATCATTCGCGTCGCCGCGCACGATCTTCGCAACCCACTCGGCGTCGTCGCCGGTTATACCCAGATGCTCGGCTGGGAACTGGAAGAGCAGCTTTCCGACCGCCACCGCGACCACCTGAGCATGATAAGGCAGGCCGTCGAACGCATTGACAAAATCACCCGCGACATCCTGACGCTGGAACGCATCGAAGGGATGGTGCGGGGCGTGCTGACCGAAACGATAGACCTGCGCGAAATGGTCGCTTCGGTCTTTGAGGAATATCGCCCCCAGGCCGCCGAAAAGAATCTCGATTACCGGATGGAAGCGCCGGCCTCGTCGCTGGTCATCCAGGGCGATGCGATCTTCCTGCGCGAGTCCATCGTCAATCTGTTCAGCAACGCCATCAAATACACCCCGACGGGCGGGTGCGTCCGCGCCAGCCTGAGCGTGTCGGGCAATCAGGCGGTCTTCGAGGTGAAGGACACCGGCTACGGCATCCCTCAGGAACACCATGCCAACCTGTTCCAACCGTTTTACCGGGCCGTCACCAAAGAAACCAAAGCCATTCGCGGCACGGGACTGGGGCTGCATCTGGTCAAACGCATTGTCGAGCGCCACAACGGGCGGATGCGCTTCAACAGCGTATACGGCCAGGGCAGCACCTTCGGCTTTGAACTGCCGCTGACCCCCGGCGGGGCATCCGGTCGCGGCGCGCGCCGCGGCAAACCCGCCTCAGTGTGAGCGGTCGCCATGCCCGCCGCGATACCGCGCTACACGGCAGCGCAAAAAATGTGCGCCGGCCGTTTCGATCATCTCAGTCCTGGCCTTCAGGGTGCATGACCGCGGCCCATTCGCCGGTGGCGCGTTTTTCCTTGATGAGCTTCACCGCCGCCATCTGCGCGCTGGACTGCGGGTCGAAGTCGGCGGCGATATGCCCGTCCACCAGGCTGATGAGCCGCTCCATCTGCGAGGCCACGCCGGCATCGTGGGTGACGATGATGACGGTCGTATTGGTTCTGGCGCGAATTTCGTGGAATGTGCGCATGACGATTTCGCTGGATTCCGAGTCCAGGTTGCCGGTCGGCTCGTCGGCCAGCAGCAGGGGCGGTTCGTTCGCCAGGGCGCGGGCGATGGCGACCCGCTGCTGCTGCCCGCCGGAAAGCTGCGTCGGACGATGGTCGAGCCGGTCGCCCAGGCCGAGCATCGTCAGCAGTTCTTTGGCGCGTTTGTTGGCGTTAAACTTACGCTGGCGGGCGAACTGGACAGGCAGCGCCACGTTTTCCAGCGCCGTCAACGTGGGGATAAGGTTAAAAGCCTGAAAGACGAAACCAATTTTTTCGTTACGGATGCGGGTCAGGTCGCGTTCGCCCAGGTTGGTGATGTCCGTCCCGTCAATAAAAATGCTGCCAGATGTGGGGGTATCCAGGCCGCCGATCAGCCCGAGCAGGGTGGATTTACCGCTGCCGGACGGCCCGATGATGCCGAGCATCTCGCCACGCTGGACGGTCATCGTCACGCCGCGAAGCGCCTGCACGGTCACTTCCCCGACCTTCAGCTCTTTAGTCACGCCCTCCGTCCGCAGGACGAAATGATTGGCTGTACTCATGGATTGTCTCCGTCATACCTGCGTCTGATTCCAGACATTATACGTGTAACAGCGCGCAAAAGTTGCGGGGGGTCTGCGTTCACGCCGGGAAGCCAGCGGTTATGCAAGGCGGGTGTTGCAGGGGCGGGTTTCTAAACCCGCCCCGACGCTGCATCAGCGGCGGTTTTTCTGCCACCAGTCGCGGAAACGCTCTGCCGGGAAAACCGGGAAATCGCGGTGATCCGTCCAGCCGCTCAACGGGTAGGGCAGGCTGCTCACCATATCGCTGCCGGCGTCTTCGCCCAGGGATTGCAGCGCCGCGCCGGCGAGTCTGCTGCCCACGTTGTACAGCAGCGGATGGCTCATGCCGAAGCCGAACGCCTTCATGCCCATCTGCCAGAGCGGGTCCTGCGCCGCCTGCAAGTCGCGGCGCAGTTTGAGCAGCATCCCCGGCAGGTTGATACCGACCGGGCAGGCTTCCTGGCACGCGCCGCACAGCGAGGACGCGAACGGCAGCGGCGCGGCGTTGGCTTTGCCCTTCAGCAGCGGCGTGATGACCGCGCCGATGGGGCCGGTATAGGTCGCGCCGTAAGCATGGCCGCCCACGCTGCGATAGACCGGGCAGATGTTCAGGCACGCGCCGCAGCGGATACAGGCCAGCGCCTCGGCATATTCGCTGGCGTAGATGTCGCTGCGTCCGTTGTCCAGCAGAATCAGGTAAAAGTGTTCCGGGCCGTCCGGCTCGCCGGGCATCGCCGGGCCGTTGAAGGCGTTGACGTACACGCTCATACGCTGACCCGTGCCGCTGCGACACAGCAGTTGCAGCAGCGTGGCGAAGTCCTCCCAGGTAGGGATAACTTTTTCGATGCCGACGACGGCGATATGCACCGGCGGCACGGTGGTACACAGCCGCCCGTTGCCCTCGTTGGTGACGATCACCACCGAGCCGGTTTCCGCGATGATGAAATTGCCGCCGCTTATGCCAAAGTCCGCCCGCAGATATTCCTCGCGCAGCGTTTTGCGCGCCCAGGCGGTCATACCGGTGGGGTCGTCGGTGTAGGGCATGGCGAGTTTTTCCATGAACAGATCGCGTATCTGCTCTTTGGTCATGTGCATGACCGGCATGATGATGTGCGAGGGGTGGCTGCCGCTTAACTGGACGATGTATTCGCCCAGATCGGTTTCGACCATCTCGATGCCATGTTGGTTGAGGAAGGGCAGCAGGCCGATTTCTTCGGTCGCCATGCTTTTGCTTTTGACGCCGCGTCGCAGGTTGTGTTCCCGGCAGATGTTCAGGACGTGCCGGTTGGCTTCGTCGGCGTCCGCCGCCCACAGCACCTTGCCCCCCCTGGCGATGATCTGCCGCTCGGCCTGTTCCAGCAGGTCGGGCAGGTCGTCCAGGCCGCGCAGGCGGGCGGCGCGCCCCTGCCAGCGGATGGCGTCCGGGTCGGCCAGTTCGGCCATCGCCGCGCGGCGGCGGCTGTCGGCGTTGCCGGTGCCGCGTTCCAGGGCGGTCTGTAACTGAATGTCGTCCAGCGCGATCACGGCCTGTTCGAGAAACTGGTTGGGGTTCATGTCCATGCTGCGGAGTCCTGCTTGTTTTTTCCACGCATAATCTTACCGCCTTCATCCGGTGCTTCGCCAGAATTTGTCGCCGGCGAGGCGGGGCAACCTGGCGGAAGGGCCGAAGCGCCTGCGCCGTGAATCTTGACTCCATACCCTGTCCGCTGTATAGTTGCCAAAGAATACATGAGCAGCCGCTCATGTATTGAGACATGGTATCTTTTATCGAGCAACCTGACTATGGCCGAAAAAACCTATCGAATCGGCGGCATGGACTGTGCCAACTGCGCCCGCGAGGTCGAAACCGGCGTCGCCAGATTGAGCGGCGTGAACAGCGTGCGGGTGGACTTCGCCACCGCTAAAATGCGCCTGGACGGTGATGTGCCGTTCGAGGTGTTAAAACAGCGCGTCGAGGCGCTGGGCAAGACGATTGAAGACCCCTCCCTGAATCCAGCCCCACAGGGTGGAGAGGGACTCAACACCCCGCTCGATGTCATGGGGAAAGGATCAGAGGGCGGGGTTTCCGGCTTCGCGCGTTATCTGCTGGCGCGGCGCGAGACGCAGCTGGCCGTCGTGGGCGGCGCGGTTGTGCTGCTGGCGCTGGCGGCGCGGCTGCTGTTCCCCGGCCTTGTGCCTGTTGCGGATGCGCTGTACGTGCTGGCGACGCTGGTGGCTGGCTATCCCATCGCCCGCAGCGGCCTGCGAACGCTGTTCATAAACCGCGATTTTAACATCAATCTGCTGATGACGCTTGCGGCGGTCGGGGCGATTTTCATCCAGGAAACCGCCGAGGCCGCCACCGTGATTTTTCTGTTTGCTATCGGCGAGGCGCTGGAAGGCTACACCGCCGACCGCGCCCGGAACAGCCTGCGCGGCCTGATGACGCTGGCTCCGGCGCAGGCGGTTCGGTTACGCTTAACCCCGTCAGAACCCCTCCCCCCAACCGCACATGCCGAACGTTTTACCTCCCCTCGCCTTCAGGAAGCGGGGATGAGGGCTGAAGAAGTCGTGCCGGTGGAGGATTTGCGCCTGGGCGACCGGATTCTGGTCAGGCCGGGCGAACGCATCCCAATGGACGGCGACGTGCTGGCCGGCGAGAGCGGCGTCAATCAGTCGCCCATCACCGGCGAAAGCCTGCCGGTACACAAGTCGCCGGGCGCGCCGGTGTTTGCCGGCACGGTCAACGGCGACGGCGCGCTGGAAATCCGCGTCACGCGGCTGGCGGCGAATAACACCCTCAGCCGGATCATCAGACTGGTGGAGGAAGCGCAGAGCGTGCGCGCCCCCAGCCAGCGGTTGATAGACCGCTTCGCCCGCGTTTATACACCCGGCGTGGTGGTCGTGGCGGCGCTGGTGGCGCTGCTGCCGCCGCTGCTGTTCAACGCCCCGTTTTACGATGTGCCGGGGGTGACGCAGGGCTGGCTGTACCGCGCGCTGGAACTGCTGGTGATCGCCTGCCCGTGTTCGCTGGTCATCAGCACGCCGGTGACGATCA
Organism: Chloroflexota bacterium; assembly: GCA_013388735.1. GTDB lineage: Bacteria > Chloroflexota > Anaerolineae > Aggregatilineales > Phototrophicaceae > CFX2. The sequence goes on from JACAES010000066.1 coordinate 50,296, forward strand.
TCAGCGCCATCACGGCGGCGGCGCGCCGAGGCGTGCTGATTAAAGGCGGCGCGCATCTGGAAGCACTGGGCAGCGTGAAAGCCGTCGCCTTCGACAAAACCGGCACGCTCACGACCGGGCAGCCGGCAGTGCTTGACGTGCGTTCGGTAGACTGCGAAACCGGCGAGGACTGCGCCGGGAACGACGACCTGCTGGCGCTGGCGGCGGCGGTCGAACGGCGCAGCACACATCCGCTGGCGCAGGCCATCGTGCGCGCCGCCGAGGAACGCGACCTGCACGACCGTTACGCGCCTGCCGAGGCGGTCACAACCCTGGCCGGGCGCGGCATTCAGGGGCAGGTGAACGGGAAAACCGTCACCGTCGGCAGCCACAGCCTGTTCGACCTGGAACACCCTCACGCCGCCAATCTGTGCGACCAGATCGAAGCGGCGGAAGCCGGCGGCCAGACGGCCATGCTGCTGTCCGACGGCGAGCGCGTGCGCGGTTTTATCGCCGTCGCGGACGCGGCGCGCGCCGACAGCCGCGCAGTCGTGAACGATCTGAAGGCGCTCGGCCTGTTTACCGTCATGCTCACCGGCGATAACGCGGCGGTGGCGGAATCGGTGGGGCGCGCGGTCGGCGTGGGGGAAATCCGCGCCGGACTGCTGCCCGCCGACAAGGTGGACGCCGTGAAGGACTTGCAGGCGCGTTACGGCGCGGTGGTGATGGTGGGCGACGGCATAAACGACACGCCCGCGCTGGCGGCGGCTTCGGTCGGCGTGGCGATGGGCGGGGCGGGCAGTGCGCAGGCGCTGGAAACGGCGGACGTGGCACTGATGGCCGATGACCTGACGCAGCTTCCCTATGCGGTGCGGCTGTCGCGGTTCGCGCGCGACATCATCCGGCAGAATATCGGCCTCAGCCTGGGCATGAAGCTGGCTTTTATGCTGCTGGCGGTGGCGGGCCTGGGGACGATGTGGCTGGCGGTCTTCGCCGATATGGGCATGTCGCTGGCGGTGACGCTCAACGGGATGCGCCCCCTGCGGACGAAATAAGCGCGGGCAGAAAAAAGCGCAGCGCAAAGACGCAGAGAAAAACGTAGGGGGGCGGGTTTAGAAACCCGCCCCCACTTTCCCGCATTTGACAGGCGCGGCGCGGTATTGTACGCTGTTGAGCAGATACAAGCGGCCTGAGCGCCATGACCCGTTTTCTCCTGCTTCCAACGATTTTGTTAACCCTGACGCTGGCAGCGGCCATCAGCCTCATCCACGCCCAGCCCTACGACGCCGGCGGCCTGCGCGCGTTTTTGTTCCCGGCGAACGGCTGCGCGCCGCCTTGTTTTATAGGCATCCGGGTCGGCAGTATGACCACCGGACAGGTTATCGAATGGCTGGAAAAACATCCCTGGGTGCAGCGCGTGCTGATGTCGGAGCGGTTCGGCGCGACACAGCGCGGTTTTATCGGCTGGGAATGGAACGGCCAGCAGCCCGCCCTGCTCGACGGCGACGCCGCCGGGGCGCTGTGGATACACGAACATCAGGTGCGTTTCGTGCGGGTTCAGACTACCATCCCGTTCGGCAGCCTGTGGCTGCTGCTGGACGAACCGCCTATCGGCCTGTTCCGTGTCGAGCGCGATTTCGCCTCTGCCGGGCCGATCATCATTCACTATGCGGCTTACCCTGAAATGGCCGTCATGGCGCAGTTGGCGGTGTCCTGCCCGCTGCGCCCCGCCGAGTTCTGGATGCAGCCGGTTCTGCTTCAGTATTACGTCGAGTTGAGCGAGCCGTTTGACGATTATGACCTGCGCGGCTGGCTTCACGAATCGGTTTGCTGAGGCGCCATGACGCGGTTGTTACGACCGGCGCTGCTGCTGGTGGCGGGTTTGACCGCCGCCATCGGGCTGATTCGCGCCCGGCCATTCCAGGCGGACGACATCTATGCCTTCCTGCAAGCGCCGGAAGGCTGCCCCGCCCCCTGCTGGCAGGGCATCCGCCCCGGCGCGATGGACATGGACACGGCGCGGCGGCGGCTGCGCGCGCATCCCTGGGTGGCCGGCGTGGACGATCACTTCTACGGCGACAGCGATAACGGCTGGCTGACCTGGCATTGGAGCGGCGCGCAGCCCCCGCTGAACATGCGCTCCGGTGATGACCGTCTGGGCGTGAGCAGCAGCGCCGTTAAAAGCATCAGCATCCAGACGCGCATCCGCTACGGCGAGCTGTGGCTGGCCTTCGGCGCGCCTGACTGGTGGAAACGCACGGTGGCCGAAAACACCATCTACCTGGAAAGCGCCTACCGGGACGAATCGTTTTTAGCCCGGCTGGAACTGCCCTGCGGCGCGCGCCCCGCCGAGCTGTGGTCGGCGACGGTGACGCTGCTGTGGGTAAACGGCATCCCGGCTGCCGGCGGCGACAGGACGCCGGCGGCGCTGCTGCGCTGCGATTTCTGACGCGCCCCCAAAGACGTACCGTTCCGCGCGCCAACCTGCTACAATGAAACCAGAATCCACTTTTTTCAAGGGAGCGGCATGTCCGGCATCTGCGGCATCGTGGACTTATCGAAACAGGGGCGGGCCGACCCGGCGCTGGTGCGGCGTATGGCGGCGCATCTGCGGCATCGTGGGCCGGACGGCGCGAATTTTCATACGCTGCCGAATGGGGCGCTGGGCGTTCAATACCGGAAGATCATCGGCGCGGCGGCGCAGCCCTTCAGCGACGAAGACCGGACGATTATCGTGGTTCATGACGGCGAAATCGTCAATTACCGCGAACTGCGCGAGGCGCTTAAACGCCGCAACCACATCTTCCAGACCGACAGCAGCGGCGAAACGCTGGCGCACTTATACGAAGAATACGGCCTGAACCTGTTCGCCCACCTGCGCGGCGCGGTCGCCTTTGCCCTGTGGGACGGCCAGGCCGGGCGGCTGGTGCTGGCGGCGGATTTTGTGGGGCTGAAGCCGCTGTACCTGCACGAGCGCGACGGACGGCTGTTTTTCGCCAGCGAGATCAAGGCGCTGCTGGCCGACCCCGACACGCCGCGCGCGCTCAACCTGGAGGCGCTGGACACCTACCTCGGCCTGGGTTACATGATCGGCGAACAGACGCTTTTCCAGGGTGTGCGCCGCCTGCCGCCCGGTCACGCGCTGGTGATCGAGCCGGACGGCGCGCCCCGGCTGCACCCGTTCTGGCGCTTTGACGCGGCGGCCCCGGTGGGCCGGGGGCAGGAAAACCTGATCGTGCAGGAAGGCCGCGCCCTGCTGGCCGATTCGGTGCGCCTGCACCTTCGCAGCGACGCGCCGCTTGGCCTGCTGCTGGACGGCGGGCTGGACTCGGCGGCGCTGCTGGCATTGGTCGCCCGCGAGTCCACGCCCCGGACGTTCGCCCTGGCCGACGGCACGGACGGCGCAGACCGCGCCCGCCAACTGGCCGCGCACTTTAAGAGCGACCATCAGGAAATCCGCTTTTCGCCCGCCGACTGGTGGCGCGCTTTGCAGCAGGCGGTTTATCACCTGGACGAACCGCTCGCCAGCCCGCAGGCGGTTGACCTGCTGCTGCTGGCCGAAGGCGCGGCCTCCGCCGTTAAAAGCATCCTGAGCAGTTCTGGCGGCGCGGCTTTATTCGGCGGTTATGCCGGCCATTACGCCATCCCGGCGCAGATCAGCCGCCGCCGGCCCTGGGGGCGTTTCGTCACCCCGACGGACGCCGCGCCGGAAGCGCCGCGCCTGATCGCCCGCCGGTCAGCCTCGAAAGCCGACGCGCTGGCCTCCATGCAGGCGTTCGATGACGGCATCTTCACCGACGCGCACCGCGCCCACCTGTACAGCCCGGAACTGCGCGCGGCCTGGGAATCGGCACGCCACCGCGAACACGCCTACGCTGTCCTGATCGAAACAGGCTGGCGCGACGACCCTTACGACACTGCCCAGGCGCTTTATCTGCACAGCTGGCTGCCCGGCAGCGCGCTGCTGCGGCTCGACCGGATGCTGTCGGCGGCCTCATTGGAAGCCCGCGCGCCGTTCCTCGACCCGGTGCTGCTGAAGTTCGCCGCCGGCGTGCCGCCGTCCGTCCGGCTGCGGACGCCCTACCACGTCCTGCGGGAAGCCGCCCGCCCGCTGCTGCCGGATTTTGCGCTGCAACCGCATCCGGCGTCCACGCACCCGGCCTATGCCTGGCTGGCGGGCGAACTGGCCGCCCAGGCGCGCGCCGCGCTGACCGACCCGAACGGCTTCATTTACAGTCTGTTCGACCGGGCCGCCCTGGAAAAACTGCTCAAGGATCATTTCTGGGGACGCAGCCGGCAGCCGCAGGTGATCTTCCGCCTGCTGATGCTGGAACTGTGGGCGCAGCGGTTTCTCAAGCCGGCGGCTTTCATTCCGTAGGAGCGCATATGCAAGTGTTGAACGTTAAAGCGCAAAGCGGCAGCCGCGCGAAAAACATCCGGGCATGGGGCATCGGGATTCTGCTGGTGGCGGCGCTGGCCGGGATCGGGCTGGCGGTTGTGTCCCGCGCGCGCGGTTTTACGCTGGCCGACGCCGAAGCCTTCATCGGCGCGCGCCTGCCCGCCGGGGCGCGGAACATCGCTTATGCCACCCGCGACCAGTTCGGGCGCGTGGTGTGGCTGCGTTTCGCGCTGTCCCCGGACGCCGACCTGTCCACGTTCGTCGCGGCGATGGGGCTGGATGCCGAACTGCTGGAAGGCTTTTACCCCTTCCCGGCGGCCAATTACACCGAAGCCGAGCTGACCTGGTGGACGCCCCATACCGCCCAGGTCGCCGCCGGCCTGCACGCCGTCCACGCCGGAAAAGTCTATGAACTGCTGCTCGACCGCAGCGACCCGGCGGCGCCGGTGGTGTATCTGCGGGTGTACAGCCTGTGATCCCGGAGCTTAATGCCGAGGCGCAAAGCGACAAAGCCGCAGAGAAAACGCCTTTGCGCGTTCGTTTTTTTGCTTCTATGCGCCGGAATGCGCCGGTTTATGGCTTTTATCTGGCGCTGGCGGCGCTGATAACCTGGCCGCTGGTGACGGTGATGGGGACGCACTTTGCCGGGTACAGCAACGGCGACGCCCACGAGATGACGCGCCATATCTGGTGGATGCAGCGCGCGCTGTCCACCGGGCAGCCGGTCTTCTTCCAGCCGCTGCTGGGCTACCCGGACGGCCTCGAAGGCGTGATTTTGTGGTCGAACCCGCTGCAATTTTTCCCGGCCTGGCTGTTCGCCTTCATCATGCCGCCGACCGCCGCCTACAACCTGTCTGCGCTGCTGACGCTGGCGCTCAACGGCTGGTCGGCGTATTTTCTGGCGCGCGGGCTGACCGGCAGCCGCCCTGCCGCGCTGGTGGCCGGGCTGGTCTTCATGGCCGCGCCGACCATGCAGGGGCATCTGGCGGGCGGGCATGGCGGGCTGCTGGTGCAGTGGCCGCTGCCGCTGCTGGCGTATGCGCTGCTCCGCCTGCGGGAACAGGCGTCCGACACCGGTCGCCGGCTGCCAGATGCCAGATACCAATCGTTAGACAACAGTCGTCCGTTCAAAGGCGCGGACTCGTCGCCAGACAACCGGAAACCGGAAGCCGGAAGCCGGCAACTCGCCGTCACCCTCTTTTTCGTCCTGCTGCCGCTCGGCCATACCCTGCAACTGATCTACGCCGGGCTGCCGCTGGTCGGGCTGTTTGCGCTGACGCTGCTGGCGGAGCGGAACATACGGGCGCTGCGGCGGCTGGCGCTGGCGGTCGCGGTCGGGGGCGCGATTCTGCTGGTCTTTCTGCTGCCGGTGGCGGCGGCGACGCTCGGCACCAGCGCCTACACCGATGAAGGCGGCGGCGTGACCTACAGCATAGACCTGCTGGCCGTCCTGACGCCCTCGTTTAACCATCCCCTGTTCGGTCAGTTCGCGTTCACGCACCGCGTTCTGGGGACGAACATCGTGGAAGGGTCGAGCTATGTGGGTTTCGTCACCGGGCTGCTGGGCGCGCTGGCCGTCTGGAAGCGCCGCGCGGCGCGGGGGTGGCTGCTGCCGGCGTTAGCGGCCTGGGGGCTGGCGCTCGGCCCGCTGCTGAAGCTGTTCGATGCGCCGCTGTCGCTGACCGCCGACGGCTACCGGACACATCTGGCGCTGCCCTGGGCGCTGGTGCAGGACTGGCCGGTGCTGAACCTGGCGCGCACGCCGGGGCGCTTTAACTTCCTGCTGGCGCTGGCGGTCAGCGTGCTGGCGGGGTACGGCGCGCAGATCGTGCTGCGTGAACAAACACCCCCGCCCCTGAATCCCCTGTCCACAAAATATGGAAAACCTACCCTTGCAAGGCGATGGGGGACGGGGATTATAACGGCGGTGCTGGTGGCGCTGATCCTGTTTGAGTACCAGAGCTTCTGGCCGCTGCCGACCTATCCGGCGCAAATCCCGGCGGCAGTGCGCGCGCTGGCCGACCGCGAGGACGTGCGCGCCGTTTTTGATCTGCCCTGGGACAACGTGCTGGCGGCCAAAGATGCGCTCTGGCTGCAAACCGCCCACCACAAGCCGATGATCGCCGGGCAGGTTTCGCGGCGCACGCCGGTAGACCCGGCTAAACTGAGCGTCCTGCAACATACGCTGGATGCCGCCCTGCTGGATGCGGCGGGCGTGGACGTCGTGATCGTGCATAAGCAGTATAACGCGGCGCTGGCGGCGGGCGTTCGGGAACGGCTGGGCACGCCGTTTTATGAGGATGAACGCCTGGCGCTGTACGAAGCGCCCACCCCGGACGCGCCGCCCGGTTTTGCCGCCGTCCCGGTGCAGGATGCGACCGACGGCGACCGGATTGATCTGTACCTGCACGCGCCGGAGTCCGGTTGGGCGGCGGTGGCAGGAACGCTGAACGGCGACCGGGCGGCGCGCGTGCTGCTGGACGGCCTTCCGGTGGGGAACATCGGCGCGCCGGGTTCGCTGGACGGCCTCTGGCCGCTGCCGCTGGCCGGCTATCATACGCTGGCGCTGGCGCTGGACGCGCCCTGCCCGGCGCATTTTGATGCCGAAACGCTGGCCTGCCGCGCCCTGCGCGTGCCGTCCTGGCGGGCGGCGGCTTTTTACCCGGCGGCCTTCCAGCCGGTGACGTTTGAGCGCGGCATCACGCTGGCCGGTTCGTTCATCCAGGCGGAAAAAGCGGGCGTGACGGTCGGCCTGTGGTGGCGCTTCGACCGGCCACGCAGCGATCTGGACGTGCGGTTCGTCAAGGCGCTGGACAGGGACGGCCAGCAGGCTGCCGGGCTGGACGCAACACTCGGCAGCCTGGAGGCGGGCGCGCAGCGGGTCGAAAACCTGACGCTGGCTCTGCCGCCGGGCGATTATGATGTTTTCACCGGGTGGTACGCCCATCCCGATTTGACGCGCTTCGCGGTGCTGGCGGACACAGCCCGCGCCCAGGACGGCCTGGCGTACCTGGGCAGCCTGTCCGTCGCTCGATGACACCTATTTCCTATATTACGCGCCGCTGTTGCGCCTTACAATATGGATGAAGTAAAGAAAGGCGCGCTGTGTAATAACCGCAGCCCGCCTGAAGCGCCAGACAGAAATCCTGACCGGCTCGACCCCCCCGGTTCGAGTCACTATCCCCTGAGTAGGCTGTGCAAGTCAGCCGCTCCCCCTTTTCCCGCGCGCTATCCCGGACATGTGGCGCGCGGGCATTCCATTCACGAGCCGCTCTCCGATGAGCCGGCTCTTTTTTGTTTCCGCGCCGGAATTTGTACAATAGAGTTCATGACCGAACGGGAGTCCGAAAACTGATGAGGATTGAACCATGCGTGATGATGATACGCGGATGTTCGTGAGCGCGTCGGCGGGGGTGGGCGCGCTGCTGCTGGCGATTAATAACGTGGTGCGCGCCGCGCCCTGGCGCGACTGGTGGGTGGCGGCGGCGCTGCTGATCGTGGCGGTGGCGGCGGCGCTGTGGCCCCGACGGGCAGCGCGGACGGTCTCCGCCCCTGTTCCGGTGGAAGAAGCTGCGGCTTCGCCGGTGGTGGCTGAGCAAGACCGCACGGCTCCGCCGGTGGTGGCGGCTGAGGAAAGCGCGCCCCCGGCCGAAGCCGACGATCTGAAGATCATCGAGGGTATCGGCCCCAAGATCGCGGCGGCGCTGGAGAAGGCGGGTATCAGCACCTTTGCCCGGCTGGCCGCTGCCACCCAGGCCGACCTGGAAGCGGCCATCCACGCGGCGGGCATCAGCTTCGCGCCCAGCCTGCCCACCTGGGCGGAGCAGGCGCGTTTTGCCGCGCGCGGCGATTGGGACGGCCTGAAGGCGCTTCAGGAATCGCTGACCGCCGGACGGCGCAAGTAAAAACCCGAACTGCTGTTATCATCGGCCTACCCGAAGGCCGCCTGTGTTATCGGGCGGTCTGTTCGGGTTGTGTTTGTCTGAAGGGAGAAACGGATGAGCGGTCATGGCGTGGTCGGGGTGGACATCGGCGGCACGTTCACCGATCTGGTGATGAGCGTGGATGGCCGCCTGGAAATTCACAAGCTGCTCAGCACCCCGCGCGACCCCGCCCAGGCCATGCTGGACGGCCTGGAAGCTATCACGCCGGGCGGACTGGCGGCGCTGCGGCGCGTCTCGCACGGCTCGACGGTGGCGACCAATGCCATCCTGGAGCGTAAGGGCGCGCGGACGGCCTTCATCACCACTCAGGGCTTCCGCGATCTGCTGTTCATCGGGCGGCAGAATCGCCCGGCGCTGTACGCGCTTCAACCGCAGCTTCCGCCGCCGCTGATTCCGCGCCGCTGGTGTTACGAAGTCCCCGAACGGCTGGACTACACCGGCGCGGTGCTGAAGCCGCTCGATGCCGCCGCGCTGGACGCGGTATTGGACGACATGGCCGGGCAGGGCATCGAAGCCGCCGCCGTGTGTTTCCTGTACAGCTACCTCAACCCGGCGCACGAACAGGCCGTCCGGGCGCGGATTTTGCAGCGCGGCCTGCTGCGCGAAGACCAGATCGCGCTGTCGTGCGAGGTGCTGCCGGAGTTCCGCGAATACGAACGCGCCAGCACCGTCACGCTGGACGCCTACGTGCGCCCGGTGATGAGCCGCTATCTGAGCCAGGTCGAAAGCCGCCTGCCGGACGGCTGCGCCCTGCGCATGATGAAGTCCGACGGGGGCGTGATGAGCGCGGAACGGGCGCGCCGGCAGGCCGTCCAGACCGCCCTCAGCGGCCCGGCGGCGGGCGTGATCGGCGCGCATTATCTGGCCAAGCTGGCCGGTTATGACCACCTCATCACGCTGGACATCGGCGGCACCTCCACCGACGTGGCGGTGTGTCCCGGCCAGCCGGTTTTGCGCCCGCAGTCGGAGATTGACGGCCTGCCGCTGCGAATTCGCCTGCTGGACATCGAAACCATCGGCGCCGGCGGCGGCTCGATTGCCCAGCTGGACGCCGGCGGCGCGCTGCGGGTGGGGCCGGAAAGCGCCGGCGCCGACCCCGGCCCGCTCATCTACGGGCGCGGCGGCCAGCAGGTGACGGTCAGCGACGCCAACGCCATCCTGGGGCGGCTGGACGCCGGTCACTTCCTGGGCGGGCGGCTGTCGCTTGACCTGGACGCGGCGCAGGCAGCGCTGGAAGACCTGGCGCGCGCCATGAACAGCACCATCGAGGCGGCGGCGATGGGCATCGTCCGGGTCGCCAATACCAGCATCAACCGGGCGCTGCGGCGCGTGTCGGTGGCGCGGGGGTACGACCCGCGTGATTTTACGCTGGTGGCCTTTGGCGGCGCGGGGCCGCTGCACGCCTGCGAAGTGGCCGAAAGCCTGGATATTCGGCGCGTGCTGGTGCCGCGTTACCCCGGCGTATTGTGCGCCTTCGGGCTGCTGGCGGCGGACGTGATGCTGGATTACAGCCGGTCAGTGCCGGGCATCGTGGATGAAAACACGCCCGCGCGCCTGGAGTCGCTGCTGGCCGACCTGATGGCGTTGGCGCGCGCCGATTTGCAGCGCGAGGGCATCCCGGAAGCGTTGATGGCCTTTTTGCCGCGGCTGGATATGCGCTACCAGGGGCAGGCTTACGAACTGAGCGTGCCACTGACCCCCGCCGGGGATCGCCGCCCGTCCGCTTTGATCGAACAGTATCACGAGGCCCACCGCCGCGCTTACGGCCACGCCATGCCGGGTCGGGCGGTCGAGGTGGTGAGTCTGCGTTTGCAGGCGGTCGGCACGGTCGAGAAGCCGGTATTGGAAGCAGAGACCGCAGAGGCGCAGCGCGCCGCCCCCCAGCCTGGTTTATTGGGTCACAAAGCCGCCGCCGGTGGACTGACTCTGGCGCTGTACGAGCGCGAGGCGCTGCCGCCGGGGATGTACTTCGACGGCCCGGCGCTGGTTTTCCAGATGGACAGCACCGTGTATATCGCGCCGGGCTGGTCGGCGCAGGTGGACGGCTATCGGAATCTGATTGTGAGTCGTGAAAAGTGAGACACTGCCTAAACCAGATCGAATTCTGCCGGGGTGCAGACGCGCAGCGTCCCGGCCAGTTCGTGACCGATGACGCGCGGCTCGCCCGCTACCCGAAGCTGAATCGGTCCGTTAAACGGCGCGCGTTCGACCACCTGGAAGCGCACGCCCGGCTTTAAATCCAGCGACCCCAGGTAGAGCAGTTTGTTTTCGTCATGCGTGCTGACCCGGCTGATGACCAGTTCATCCCCTGGTCGAACTTCGTTGAGCGGGAAATCCTTCACGCGCGGCATGATGCCGTCCGCACTGGGGATCGGTTCGCCATGCGGGCAGCGGCGGGGATTGCCGGCCATTTCCGCCATGCGTTCCACTACCGCCGCACTGACCACCGCGCCCAGCCGGTCGGCGCTGTCGTGGACTTCATGCCAGCCGAACTGCATCACATCCACCAGAAACCGCTCCACCAGTCGGTGACGGCGAATCGAAATCAGCGCCTCGCGCTCGCCCGCTGGCGTCAGGCAGATGCCGCGATAGGGTTCGTGTTCCAGATAACCGGCTTCTTTAAGCCGCTGCACCATGCGCGTCACCGCCGGAGCGGAGACGTGCAGCACATCGGCCAGCGCCGAAGTCGAAATATAGGGGTTGTCTTCATCCTGGTAGTAAGCCAGCCGATACGCTTCCGCCAGGTACTCCTGCATCGCGGCGCTTGCGCCCATCCACGCTTGCCTTTGGTACGACCTCGAATTTCAATTACCAACGTCATAAATATAGCCGAAATCCTGCCGGTTTCGCAAGAGTTAACTTTTGAGTTGACTGTGGGTGCGTTTACGGCGCGGGCAGCGTCAGCAGGTAACGCTCCAGCGCGTGAATGTCCTCCATCGGGACGGTGAACACGAGCTGGTGTTTGCCCGGCAGCATGAACACATCGGACAGGGTGGCCGCTCGCCCATCATGAAAGTACGGGGCGCTCAGCCACAGCCAGCGCAGCGACGGCACGTCAAATTCGCTGCCCTGTTTTTCCGGCGGGGCGCCGCCGGTGCCGACATCGTTTTTACCCTGATTGGTGGCCGCCGCGCCCGCGTGGCAGTCCGCGCAGCCGCGCTCGGCAAAAACCGCCGCGCCGCGCTCCACCAGCGCCGGGTCGGCGTCTGCCGGGCTGGCCGGGCCGTTCAGCGAGGCCAGGTAACTCGCCAGGATGTCCAGGTCAAGCGACAGCCCGGCGTGCGGGTCGCCCAGCGGGGGGTTCACCGCCGCGCCTTCGATCAGACCGGTCCCGGCTTGCAGGCTGCGAATCTTCAGTTCGACATCGTGCAATTCGTCCCACGTCCCCGACCAGTTGTAGGGCGCGGTTTCCTTCAACCCGTACAGCACCGGCGTATTACGCGGCCCATCGGCAAAACCGCGCCAGACGCGGCCATCGGACAGGCCGTCGAAGTGGCAGTTGCCGCAGCTGACCCAGTTATCGGCGCTCAGGCGCGGGTTGGCGGCGGTGTAAAAATACTGCGCCCCCAGCAGAATATCCACCGGGATGGTCAGGTTGCTGATCGGCAGTTCGTCAATTACTTCCAGGCTGCCGGTCTGCGCGACCGTCAGCGTGCCTTCCAGGGCGTTGTGGATGAACAGCAGCGTATTATCCCGATTGAGCAGGATGCCGCGCGGGTTGGAATCGACTTCAATCGTGCCGCGTGTCTCGTTTTTGCCCAGGTCATACACGGTGACGTTGTTGCTGCCGGCGTTGGCGATATACAGCCGGTTCTGGAAGCGGTCAAGCGCCAGCGCGAACGGCATGTTCACCGGGCGGTCTATGGCGTCCAGGTTGATGCGGCTGCCGCGTTCCAGGCTGAGGCCGCGTAAATCCATCGTATTGACGACCGGAAAAACAACCGTATCGAAGGTGAGGTTGGTATTCTGGGCGTTGCTGCGCGTCTGCGGCAGATAGGCGATGCCGCGCGTCACATCCAGTTCGACCGCCTGCGATAACCCGGTATCCACGCCGGTCGAGGCGGTATCCACCACGCGCCCTTGCGGCAGATAAACCAGGCTCACGTCGCCGCTCCAGAAATGGGTCACATACAGAAAATCCTCCCACAGCGCCAGGCCGGTCGGGAAATCCGGCGTTGAGATGCGCCCGACCACCTGCCGCGCAGCCAGGTCTACGACGGCGATCTGGTCGCTGGCCTGGAGCGAAACGTAGGCGAGGTTGTTGTTCCCGATCACGACCGCATAGGGGAAAACGCCATCCAGCGGAATGGTCGCCACCACTTCCTGAGCGATGATGTCCACCAGCGAAAGCGTGCCGTCCTGCCGGTTGGTCACTACCGCCAGCGCGCCGTCGTCGGTCAGCGCCACCGAGCGCGGGTCCTGGCCGACGGCGATCTCCGCCACTAGTTGACGCTGGGTGGGCAGGACGATGGAAATGGTGTTATTAAGCATGTTGGCGGCCACCAGCGTCCGGTTATCGCGGCTGAGGGCGATGGTGTTGGAACTGGCAAGCCGACCGCGCGGGTCGGGCAGGGCATACAGCGGCAGCGGCGTAGGCGTCCCGCTGCGCTGCTGGGCGGCTGCCGGGCGGGCGGCCAGGGTGACCAGCAGCAGACTGGCGGCCAGGATAGCGTGGACGAGAAAGGGCTGCCGGCGATAACGTTTACGTTCGAGCATGAATTCCAACCTTCGCCGCCGGGGCTTAAACCGGCGGCTGAGTGCTAATGGCGAAAGGTTAAATCATCCGTCGAATGTCACCAGGCGGTCGTGTAAAACCGTGAAAGCGCGGGTTTGAATCTGCGCGCGCCCGTTGGCATCGAAGCCGGTGATGACGAAAGTCAGCGCCACCACGTCGGATGCCGCCGGACCGTCCCCCTGGCCGTTGCTTTCCAGGTTGGCGAACCGGCGCGACAGGTTGGCCGGGTTGTACTGGTAGGTGTACGACCCGGCGCTGGCCGGACGAACGCCGGCATCCAGGATATACCCCGGCATGGTGACGGTGTAACCGACCTGCACATCGCGCCAGTCCTGGGGCAGCCGCAGGTTGAAGTTGTACGGGAAGGCCGGCGGGATACTCGTATCTATGCGCGTGTCGTTCCAGATCAGCGGTTCGGTTTCCGGCAGCACGACGTAAAACTGGAAGCGCCCGCCTTGCGCGCCCAGGATGCCGCCGGTGGGCGGGGGCGGCTCGATCTGCCCGGCAGAGGTCAGCCCTTCGTGCCGGACGGCGATGTCCACCGTCCAGACGCCGGCCTGTTCGACCTGAAAATCGTTCTGCGGCTGGTAAAAATAGCCGATGCTGCTGGCCGTCCCCTCGAAAGCACGGGTTTCGCCGTCGGGCGCGGTCACTGTCACCGACACGACCGACGGCAGCGCCGGCGCAAGCTGCCCGGCAATCGCCACCGTGTCGCCCACTTCCAGCACCTGCCCCGGCTGGAGGCCGGTGGGATGGAAGAACATATTGATTTCGGTTTCATCCAGCACCAGCAGCGCCCCGCCGTTCGGGCCGCCCGCTTCGCCCCGGTAGGGCGGGAAAACGCGCGGGCCAGGTGTGTCGTCCGGGCTGATGGTTATGGCGACGGCGGCATAAATGGCCGTATCGCTCAGGTTGATGGCCTGGTTATGCAGGACGGCCCCGCCGAACAGGAACAGGTAGTCGCCCAGGCGCGTGCCGCTGATGCCCACACCGGGCTGTTGGTTGTACGGGTCGCTCCAATCCCAGTACAGCGGCAGGCCGTCGGCGGCGCTTCCGGCCACGAACTGCCGGGCAGTCACGCCGGGGCGCACCGCGCTGACGTAGAAATAACCCAGGTTGGCGATGCGCTCCGCGATCAGCGGCGCGCCGTAGGGGTTATCCGCCGTCGAAAAAACGCCCAGGGGCAGTTCATCCTCGGCAGCCGCCTGCGGCAAACTCAGCCCTGTCGGTGTGATGTAGCCGGGCAGATTTTCGATCAGCCAGCCGGCGTAATCGCCCTGCCGATCCTGCACCTGAATGACCGGGTTAAGCTGACCGTCGGAGGCCACCCAGGCGACATCGCCGCTGTTATACGGATAGTTCAACTGGCCGCCGGCATCCGGCACGATGGACAGGTAGCGTTTGAGCGTGAACCAGGCCGGGCGCACACTGGCCGCAGCGCCCCCGCCGTCCAGCCCGCGCCGACCGTGCGCCACCAGCGCGCCGTCCGCGTCGGCGATGACGCCGGCTGAACGCTGACTGGCAGCCCACAATTTGCCCTCGGCGTCGGTGTAGCGCGCTTCGTAATCAATCACGTATTCGCCGGCGACATCGAAGCTGAAGCCGCCCGCGTCCGGGTAGAAATAACCGCTGCGGTTGGCCTGGCCGGTGATGGTATGTTCGATGAGGTCGCCGCCGTCCAGCGGATAAATGCGCGCCGTAATGGTCACGTCCGCCGGCGCGCCAGGCTGCACGCGCAGGCCGGGATAAAACACATCGCCCACCTCGAAGGGTGTGCCGGGCAGCACGCCGGGCAGCAGATACAGCGGTTCGGCGATCAGCACCCGGTAGGTGCCGCCGCCGTCGTAGCGGTTGCCCCACACATCTTCCAGGCTGCCGCTCAGTGCGATGGTGTACGCGCCGTAATCCTCGAACACGTAATCGGTGAACGAGGTGTTGAGGGTGGTCAGCCGGTAGACATCCACCGGCGCCTGCGCGCCGAACTGGGTGCGCTCGTCCAGCGCCGCCGTCGAAAGCTGGCTTTGCAAAATCGAAGTGCTGCCCAGGTCATCCACCGCGCCGTTGGGACGGGTGACGCGCGCGCTCAAGCGCCCGCCGGGGAACAGGAACGGCACCAGCGGCGGCGCGCTGGTATCGTAGGCGTTGGGCATCTGGTTGAGCAGATACGGTTCAATCGGGTAAACAATCGGGTCGCCGTCCGGGCCGGTCACGCGCGGCAGGATGTAGGTCGGGCTGTCGAAGCGCACCCGGTTGGAGAGCGCATAACCGGCGCGGTCTTCGTCGGCCAGCACGCCCCGGCTGCCGCTGCTGGGCTGATCCTGAAACAGCGTCCATAGCAGATGGCCGTTTTCGACCGTCCCGACGCTCAGCACCAGCGGCAGCCGTGTCAGCGGGTGAGAAGAAATCGCCCCGCCGCTGCCGAACAGGCCATTGTCTTTCCAGGCAAAACGTTCACCGTCGGCCACCTGCGCGAAGCCCTGGAAAAACGGCACGTAGCGCCCGACCGGTAAATCGTCCGGCAGCGTGAGCGCGAACTCCAGGCCGAACAGCAGCCGGCTGCCCTGGCGGATGACCTGCGGCGCGGGGACAGTGCTTTCCCCCAGGATGAAATCGCCGCTCAGGTTGGTGATCGCCAGGCCGCCCGGCGTCAGCACGTCCGACCAGCCGTTGTTGCTGTTCAGGCCGCCGGTGGCCTGCTGGCCGTCCGCGCCGATGACCGGCTGCAAACCGATCTGTCCCAGCATCTTCAGGCCGGCCAGCCCTTCCGGCAGGCCGGGCGCGTCCAGCGTCACGTCCAGTTCCATCACCACCTGCTGCCCCGGCTCGAAAGCCAGTCCGTTGATGCGCCCGCGCGCCGTCCACCGGCTGACGCCCTGGGCGACCGGGCCGGAAATCACAAAGCGCGTGAAGCTTTCACCCAACCGGCTGTTCAGATGCGGGATGCCGTCGGCTTCATCCGGTAAAATCGTCACCGGCTGCTCGACCGGGATGGTCAGCAGTTCCGCCCCGTCCGCGCCCAGGAATTGAACGCGCTCCAGCGTGGCAGTTTCGATAGCCGTGTTATTGGGGTTGATCGGCAGGAAGGGGACGCGGATTTCAATCGCGTCCGCCTGCGTGGCCGAAACGGCCAGGCTGCCCAGGTCGCTTTCGTTGGGCTGGATGCGCCGCAGCGCCGCCGGCTGTTCCTGGCGGGGGTCGAGCGCCAGGCTGTAGAGCGCGCCGTCCAGGCTGAAGGTGATCGCTATCTGAGCATAAACGGGGGAAGAAGCCGGCGCAAAACCCAGGTAAAATGAATCGCGGTTGACCAGCGCGTAAATCGGCGGCTGGGCCAGCACGGCGGCGCTGCTGTAGGCGGCTTCCCAATCCTCCAGGCTGCCGTCAATGACCACCTGGGTCACAGGCGTATCGTCTGCCGCCGTCTCCGGGAAAGCGCCGTAAACAATCGTACCCGGCCCGCCGGGCAGCGAACCGGGGCGGCTGCGCAGCGTATTGGGGATGCTCTGGGCCGGGCTGATCCAGAACGGCGTATTGCCGGGGCCGTAGAGGCTGGCTTTAAATGTGCCGGTCACGCCGGCCTGGGTATAAACCGTTTCTTCGGTATACAGGTTGCGGATGGCGACCTGAGCGGCGGGGAAGACCGCGCCGGCCAGCCCGCTGATGGTCACGACGCCTTCGGCGTCCGGCGGCGACACGGTGATGAGCGCCGCGATGGGCGGCGTTCCTGGCGCTGACTGAACAGTGTTTTGTGCGGACACCCCGGAGAGTACCAGGCTGGCGACGACCAGCGCCATAAACGCTTTGACGAAACGTGACAAGGTTGATTCTCCTGTGAGAGGCACGCGACACTTTAAGTATATAATAGGTTGAGCAGCGCACACCCATTACAATTTGTATATGCCGACCGACTCTGACAACCCCTTTATTTTGCAGGCCATCGCGCTCATCGAGCAGCGCCTCGGTTTAGCCGTCGGCGCGCAGTTCCGGGTGCATCTGGAAGCCATCCTGTTCGATTTCGCGCAGGGCAATCTGGCACAGTTGGTTCAAACGCTGCAAAACACGCCGGAAACCGCACCCGCCTGGCAGCAGCTTATTCATACGCTGGCAATCGGCGAAACCTACTTCTTCCGTCACCAACCGTATTTACAACTGCTCAAAAACTATATCCTACCCGATCTCGTTCCGCAACGCCGGGCAGCGCGCCGCCTGAATATCTGGAGCGCGGGCTGCGCGACCGGCGAAGAACCCTATTCCATCGCCATCACCCTGCGCGAAAGCCTGGCCGACCTGCCGCGCTGGAACATCCAGCTGATCGGAACAGACATTAACCAGCGCGCGTTAAAAGCCGCGCAGAAGGGCATCTACCGACCCTGGGCTTTCCGTCAGGCCGCCCCCCACTTCCAGGAACGCTACTTCAATCGCACGCCGGACGGCCCGCAGTTGAAACCGGAGATTCGCCAGATGGCGACTTTTCGCCAGGGCAACCTGCTGGCCGCCCCGCCGCTGCCGCAGTTTGACATCATCGTCTGCTGTAACGTGCTGATTTATTTCCACGAAGCGGCGGTGCGGCGGGTGAGCGCGCTGTTTTACGAAACGCTTGTCCCCGGCGGCTGGCTGATTCTGGGGCAGGCGGAGATGCTGCGTTTTGAGCGCGACCGCTGGGCGACGCACGTTTTCCCCGATCTCGTAGTGTATCAGAAGCCGGCGGCCAACGGCGCGATCACCTACCGGCATGACCAGCCCTTGCCCCAGACCGCGCCCCGTCACCAGCCGCCCACCCCACCCGCCTATGCCGACGCGGTGAGCGCGCTGCGACAGAGACGTTATGACGAAGCGGAACGCCTGCTGTCCAGCATCCTGGCGCAAAATCCTGATTTCGCCCCGGCGCATGTGCTGATCGGCTGCATCTTCGCCAACCGGCAGGCGCACCCGGAAGCCTTCATGCATCTGGATACGGCGCTGCGGCTGGACCCGCTGGAAGCTGACGCGCATTGTTTGCGCGGGCTGCTGCATCTGGAAAACCGGCGCGAGTCCGACGCCAGAGAATCGCTGCGGGCGGCGCTGTACTGCGACCGTCAGCATATCCTGGCCGCCATGATCCTCGGCCACCTGTACAGCCAGATCGGGCAGGCGGAAAAAGCCCGCCGCACCTGGGAAGACGCCCTGCGCGCGCTCAACCGCCTGGCGCCGGACGCGCCTATTTCGGACATCAGCGATCTGACCGCCGAAACCGCCCGCGCCTTTCTGAGCGACCAGCTCAAGCAGTTATAGGCGTTACGGTTTCATCACGGCTTCAGGCCCAGTTTTTCGACCAGCGCATCCAGCGCGGCCAGCAGGTCTTCCGGCTGATCGTCATTGAGCAGGGTGTAATCGGCGATGGCGATGGGGCCGCCTTTTTCCAGCGTTTCGATCTCCTGATGATCGCGTCTTTCGGCTTCTTCCGGCGTGAGCGGGCGCTCTGGCCGGTCGGTCAGCCGCCGGTAGCGTTGGTCACGCGCGCTGATGATCGCCACCACCACCATCGCCGCGCCCAGTTCCGCCCGCAGCGTTTTATATTCGCTGAAGCTGTACAGGCCGTCAATCACGATGCTGCCGTGGGCGGCCAGCGCGGCTTGCAGCAGCGGCAGCGCGCGCCGGGCGATGGCGTCCATACCTTCTTCACGCCGAAACTGTTCGCGCACGATACGTTCGTTTTCCGGCGTCACCGGCCAGCCGCGCCGGGACACTTCATCCACCACAATTCCGCCAAACCGGAACTGAAAAAATCCACGTTTTTCCAGGTGTTTGGCGCACAGGGTTTTACCCGCGCCCGGCATCCCGACCAACGCCAGCGCCTGGGGTGATTGCGTCGTTTCCATGAACGGCCCTCAGTTGATTGTGCTGTGTGAATAAAACGCATTATAAACGCTTCAGGCCGCATTTTCCGTACCCAGTTTGCGGCGGCTTTTCCGCAGGCCAGCGGCGAGACATCGGTGTTATAATCGCTATCATAACCCGCTCAGTTTGAGAGGCGCGGATGATGGCCGAACAGATTCCGCCGGTTAACCCGTACCGCCCGGACGCCGACGACAGCGAACTGAAACTTGTCCCCTTCGCCGGGCGACAGAAAGCCTTCGAGCGCCTGTACCAACGGCTGACCGACCCGATCAGGGCGGAGGCGACCATCCTGCTGGGGCAGCAGGGGGTCGGCAAAACGGCGCTGCTCCGGCACTTCCACACCTTTTTTGATGAAACCTTCGTCAGCGTCTGCGTGCCACTGCGCCAGATGCCGCTGACCGACGAAGACGCCTGGCTGAAGGCGCTGGCGCAGCGCATCACCAGTGCGCTGGTGATGCGCAATTTTACGCTGGCGCGGCTGCCGCAAGAAGCGCCCGACGGCAGCGCGGCGCGCGCGTGGTTCGAGGAAAGCTACCTGCTGGAAGTGTTCAACATCATCCGGCGTCACCGGCGGCTGGCGCTGCTGCTGGACGATGCCGATTTGCTGCTGCGCGCCGCCGACGAAGGACGGCTTCCGGCGGACAGCTTCGACTATCTCTACCGCCTGCTGACCGACTACCGCCAGTTGGGAATCGTGTTAACGCTGGACGCGCGTTTTGAGTCCGAGGTCGTGCGGTTAAGCCCGCTGGCGATGGTGACGGGGGTTTTCCGGTTGACCAACCTCACGCCGGACGAAAGCGCCTGGCTGCTGCGCGAGCCGGTGCGCGCCTTTTACAGCCTGAGCGATGAGGCCGTCGCCGCGATTTACCGCGCCACCGGCGGCCAGCCGCGCCTGCTTCAGCGCTTTGGCGACGCGCTGTTCCGCCATTGGGCGGCGCAGCCGGAGCAAACCGCGCTGGGGACGGAACAGGCTAAAACACTTCTGCCGCAGGTGTACGCCGCCAGCGAGCACGAGTTCCGGCAGATGTGGATGGAGATGAACCAGACCGAACGGCTGGTGCTGACGGCGGTCGCTGGGCGGCTGTTTGAAGACCCGCTCGCGCCGATCAACGCGGCGGCGATTGCGGCCTGGCTGGTGGAAACCGATTACCCGCTGGATATGACCGCCATCAACGCCGCGATTCGCAGCCTGGAATACCGGGAAGTTTTCACCGGCAGCCCGCTTCAGATCGGCGCGGGACTGCTGCAGACCTGGCTGCTGGACAACGCCCGCTTAAGCCCGCCGGCGAACAACGCTTCCGCCGCCCGCCCGACCTCGGACGCACAGCGGCTGAATCGGCGCGTGGCGGCGCTGGCGATTGTCGCGCTGGCCGCGCTCATCCTGGCGCTGATGATCGCGCTGGCGGGGACAAACACCCCGGAAAGCGGTCTCGCGCCGCCGACCGTCACGCTGGCGGTGACGAACACGCCGTAATACAGTCCTTAGCCTCCGGTCAAAAGACAAACCGGAGGGGGCGCGCCTGCTCTTTATTCGGGAAGGTCAAACGCACATTCCCCGGCGGCGATTGGACAGACGGCCAGCACCTCGTCCCCGCGCCGCACCTCGAATGTCGCGTCCGGCTGGCTGCTGATCCAGAACCAGCGCGGGAAGGTCACGCTTTCCCAGGAATGGCGTATCCGGCACTCGTCCGGTTTGGCGATCTGGCCGAGGTCTGACCGAAACACCTGAAAACAGTCCCCGCTGGTCAGCGAGTAAGTGGGGCGGCTGCCGCCTTCCCACCGGCGCGATTCAAACGTTAAACGACTGCCGTCTGCCCGCGTCTGCACAAAAGTCAGGCCGCTGACGTTCACCGTCCCCCCGGAGCGGTTGAGCAGATACAGCGAGTCGCCGTCGTAGCGCAGGATAATCGGCGTTTCGCCGCTGTCGGCGGTCGCCTCGGCAGTATTTTCAGGCGTTACCTCGACCGTTCTTTTGGGCGATGCTTCAGAAGTTTCTTTCGACACAATGACCGGCGCGGGGGTGCGGCTGGGCAGCGTTGTGGGCGTGTTTTCCGGGCTGGCCGTTTCGCTCGGCGCGGCGGTCGGGCTTTCCGATAAAACGGCGGAGACGGTCATCAGCGCGGCGAGCTGAGCGGCTTCGGTCTGGGTGGCCGCCTGCACGGTCGCGGTCGCGTTGGCGGTGCTGCTCAGGTTCATGCCGATGAGGATGCCGATAATCAACAGGGCGATAAAACCGAAGGCCGCCAGGGCAAGAACCGGCTGCCGCTGCTGCGCGCGCGCCTGTCGCAGCATCTCTTCCCGCAGCGGCGCAGAGGCTTTCGAGTCCGTCACCGTCGGCACGTCGTCTTCGGGTTCGACAGCCGGCTGTCGTATCGTGCTGCGATTGAGCAGGTCAGAAACCGACACGCGCGAGGGCGACGTGCCGCCGGCGGGGGGTTCACTCCACGACGAGGGCAAAATCGGGCGGCTATCCTCAGCGCCCATCTCCAGATTGCCGCCGGAAAAGGCGATCTCCAGCGCCTTCGCCAGCGCCGCGCCGGACAAAAAGCGCCGTTCCGGCTCTTTCGCCATCACCTTCAGCACCACTTCATCAATCAGCGGCGCAAGATTCGGGTTAAAGCGGCTGGGCGGCGGCGGCGGTTCGGTCAGGTGTTTCATGGCAACCGTCATGGCCGAAGGGTCGTTGAACGGCACGCGGTTGGTCAGCATTTCAAACAGCACCACGCCGAGTGAATACAGGTCGCTCTGCGGGACGGCCTGCGCCGATGACACTGCCTGCTCCGGCGCGATGTAATGGGCGCTGCCGAAGGTCATGCCGGCGGTGCCTTCCGGCACGCTGAGGGCCAGGCCGAAGTCGGTCAGCACCGCTTTGCCGCCGGACGTGACCATGATGTTGGAGGGTTTCACGTCGCGGTGGATCACGCCTTCCTGGTGCGCGTAATCCAGCGCACTGCCGATGTCCCGGATGATCTGCAAGATCTCGGTATAGGCCATGCGGGTATTGTTTTTGGCGTGGTTGCGCAGGACATGGCGCAGGTCGCGGCCTTCGATGAAAGCCATCGCCATGTAGTAGGTGGTGGTGAGCTGGTCGAACTGGTAGACGCCGACGATGTTGGGGTGGTGCAGTTTGGCGATGGCGCGGGCTTCGTTCTCAAAACGTTTGCGATATTCTTCCTGTTCGTTTTCCGGGATCAGGTGCGCCTCAAAAACTTTCACCGCCGCATAACGATTGAGCTTGGCATCGTAACCCCGGTAGACACGTGCCATACCGCCACGCCCTAACATCTCAACAATGTTGTAATTGCCTAATTTTTTGCCGATGATCGGGTCGTTTGCTGTTGACATGATTTTTCAGTCCCCGTTTTTGGGGGTATGCGAAAGTCATAGCTTGATTCTATGGTATACCGAAACATAACGATTTCCCAATTAACGAGTAACAAATTCACGAAAAATCACGAACGATGCTGACGCCTCAAACATTTGCGGTATACTTTGAAGTGAATCACACTTGTTCAGCACAAAAGGACGTTGTGAGCTTTGACACCTTCACCGGATATTCCCGAAAAAGAACTGCGCGAACGCTGCGCCAGCCTGCTGGCCGCTGCCGCCGAAGAAGCCCGGCGGCAGGGCCACAATTATATCGGGGTGGAGCATCTGTTCATTGCTGCCACGCGGCGCGAAAACGGCCCGACCGCCAACCTGCTCAAACGGGCAGGCTTCAGCGCGCGCCAGGTGCGTAATGAAATTCGCCGCGAAATCGGCCAGGGCGACGGCAGGCTGGAACAGGTGCTGCCGCTGACCCCGCGCAGCGAAATGGTGCTGGCGCTGGCGATTTTTCTGGCCGACCGTGACGAGGATGCCGGGGACGAAATTGACGAAGCGCACCTGCTAATGGCGATTTTGCAGGAAGGGGAAAGCATCCCCATCCGCAAGCTGATCGAGATGGGTTTTGACCTGAACCTGTGGCTGCAACGGCTGCTGCTAGAAGCGCAGATGCCCGACCGCGCGCCGGATTCGCTGCCGGAAAATCCCTTCAGTTTCCCCGGCGCGGAGGAGGATTTCGCCTTAGACAATTATCCGAACGCCGGCGGTTTTGCCTCCGACATTTCGCACAGCGACATGCGCATCCCCACGCCGCTGCTGGATAAATACGGACGGGACCTGACCGCCCAGGCCGCCGCCGGCAAGATCGGCCCGGCTATCGCCCGCGAGCGCGAAATCCGCGCCCTGGCGCGCACGCTGGCGCGCAGCAAAAAGAACAATCCGCTGCTGCTGGGGGATGCCGGCGTGGGCAAAACCGCCGTCGTCGAAGGGCTGGCCTACGCCATTCACGAGGGAATCGCGCCCCGTTCGCTGCTCAACCGCCGTATCGTGCAGATCGAAATCGGCACGCTGGTGGCCGGGACGAGCCTGCGCGGCCAGTTCGAGGAGCGGCTGATCGGCATCGTGGACGAAGCCAAAAACGCCGGCAACGTCATCATGTTCATTGACGAGATTCACACCATCGTCGGCGCGGGCGATACGATTGACAGCAACCTGGACGCCGCCAACATCCTCAAACCGGCGCTGGCGCGGGGCGAACTGATCTGCATCGGCGCGACCACCCACGAAGAATACCGCCGCGCCATCGCCCAGGACCCGGCCCTTGACCGCCGCTTCCGCACCATTGACATTGAAGAACCCAGCCAGGACGACACGCTGGCGATCCTGGCCGCCCAGCGCAAAAAGCTCGAAGAACATCATGGTGTCAGCATCCGCCCGCAGGCGCTGGAAGCCGCCGTGCGTATGTCGGTGCGCTACCTGCCCGACCGCCGGCTGCCGGATAAGGCGCTGGATTTGATTGATGAAGCCTGCACCCGCGTCGTGATTCGCACCATCGCGCCGGACGAGGACAACACGCCGATTTCGGAAGTGCGCGTCGAAAATATCGCCAGCGTGCTTTCCGACTGGACAGGCATCCCGGTGACGGAACTGACCAAAGACGAAAAACGCCGCCTGGCCGGGCTGGATGAGGCGCTCTCGCGGCGCGTAATCGGCCAGGACGCGGCGGTGCAAACGGTGGCCGAGGCCATCAAAACCGCCCGCGCCGGGCTGGGCGACCCCAACCGCCCCGTGGGCGTGTTCCTGTTCCTGGGGCCGTCCGGCGTGGGCAAAACCGAACTGGCGCGGGCGCTGGCGGATTTCCTGTTCGGCAGCGACGAGGCCATGCTGCGGCTGGATATGTCGGAATTTCACGACTCGCACACCGTCGCGCGGCTGATCGGCGCGCCGCCCGGCTATAAAGACACGCAGCGGGGCGGGCAGCTTAGCGACGGCCTGCGCCGCCGCCCCTACAGCGTCGTGCTGCTGGATGAGGTAGAAAAGGCCGCGCCGGAGGTGTTCGACATCTTCCTGCAGGTGTTTGATGAAGGCCGCCTGAGCGACGCGCACGGCCGCCATGTGGACGCGCGCCATGCCGTCTTCATCATGACCAGCAACATCGGCACCGAGGAAACCGGCAAGTCGCTCGGTTTTACCCAACGCGACGAACTGCCGGATTATACGGCGCACCTCAGCCGCTTCTTCAGGCCGGAATTCCTGAACCGCGTGGACGAAATCATCACCTTCCGCTCGTTAAACCGCGAGTCCATGAGCCGGATTCTCGACCTCCAGCTTGGCGAACTGCACCAGCGGCTGAACGAACAAAAGCTCAAACTGGAACTGGCCGCCAGCGCCCGCGACCTGATTCTGAACAAAGGGTACGACCCGGTGAACGGCGCGCGACCGCTGCGCCGGGCGATTGAGCGGCTGCTGACCCGCCCGCTGAGCGCGCGCATTGTGGAAGACGCCTTCCAGCCGGGCGACACCATCGTCGCCCACGCCACCGAGGACGAGCGCCTGCGCTTCGAGGCGGCCAGGCCGTAATAGTCGGGGAAAGTCACAGTAGAGGATTGGTAGACCGGCGGAAGTTATGAATCTACCCCAGACAGGTCGCGAACCCAGCACGCTGTCTCCCCAGGAGACGGCGCGTTTGCTCGACGAACCACACCCCCAGGATGCGTCTGACCCGTTCGCCAGCGACCCCGCGCCGGAGATTCGCACGCTGGGGCGGCTGGCGCTGCGCCGCGATGACCTCAACGACCGGTTTGCCCTGGGCGACCTGTGCGCGCAGCGAGCGCTGGGCGCGGACGGGCAGCTTCAGATAGACTACGTGGGCAAAACCCGCCTGGCCTACCGGCGCGCCGCCGAAGCCGCGCAAACGCCCGCCGACCGCACGACGGCGGAACAGGCCGTCCGCGATTTTGTCGCCTGGGTGGTGGCCGTCGCCCGACAGTTCCCGACGCGGCCTAACCTGGCCGTCGCCCTGTGGGCGCTGGCGGAGGATGCCAACGCCGCGCCGCCCGCCGACGAAACGACCATTCGCGCTTTGCTGGAAGCCTACCTGAACCCGGAGCCGGCCAATGATCGAACCGTCGTTTCTGACCTGCCGTCCAACGATACCGGCGAGGATTTTACAATGGTGAGCGATCTGCCGCCGGAAAGCGATTCGCTGGAAACGGTGGCGGATTACGGCGCGGACGAGGTGCTGGTGTCGCAGGACATAGACTACACCATTCCCAGCGAAACCCGCATCGAAGACCTGCACCCGCTGGCCGAACGCGGCGGCGGACATAAACCGCCGGCCCAGCCTCAGGCGCCGCGCGGCGATGAGTTCCAGATCGGCGACCGCATTCAGGATCGTTACGAAGTGGCCGACGTGCGCTGGGGTGGCATGGGCGTGGTTTACCTGTGTTACGACCTGCACCAACGCGAGCCGGTGGCGATCAAAACCTTCCAGAGCCGCTTTCTGGAAAACGAGCGCGCGGTGTCCCGCTTTATCCAGGAGGCGCTGACCTGGATACGCCTGGAAAAACACCGCTACATCGTCCAGGCGCGGCTGGTGGAAACCATCGCCGGGCGTCCGCATATCATCCTTGAACACATCAGCGGCCCGGAAGGGCTGGGGCCAGACCTGCGAAGCTGGATTGACCACAAGCGGCTTGACCTGCCGCAGTCCATCGAGTTCGGCCTGCACATCGCCCTGGGGCTGCAGCACGCCAACCAGAAAGTGCCGGGGCTGGTTCACCGCGATTTAAAACCGGCCAACATCCTGGTCACGCATGACGGCATCGCCAAGATCACCGACTTCGGCCTGGTGCGTTCGGTCGAGTTCACCGACGTGCCGCTGCCGGGCAACGAGGCCGATCTGTCCCCGCGCGACGATACCAACCCGCGATTGACGCGCTTTGGCGCGGTGGTGGGGACTGCGCCGTATATGTCGCCGGAACAGTGCCAATCGCTGGATGTGGATATGCGCGCCGACATTTACGCTTTCGGCTGCATCCTGTACGAAATGCTGACCGGGCGGCATGTGTTCCCGGTGAAGAAGTTTGAAGCCTGGCGGCAGGCGCACATTCACGACCGCCCCATGTTCGCGCCGGAACACAGCGAACGGCTGCCGCGCCGCCTGCAAGACCTGGTGCTGGTCTGCCTGGAAAAAGCGCCGGAGAACCGGCCCGAACGCTGGGGGCAGGTGGTGGATGAACTGGCCGCCATCTACGAACAAACGACCGGCCAGAAAGCCGTGCTGGAAATCACCGGCCCGGCGCTGGCCGTCCATGAACTGATTGACAAAGGTTACTCGCTGACCGAACTGGGGCGCATGGACGAGGCGCTGCAAGCCTACGACCGGGCCATCAGCATGAAGCCGGATAATGCGCTGGCCTGGGCGCGTAAGGGGCGGGCGCTGCGCCTGCTGGCGCGTTATGACGACGCGCTGGTGTGTTACGACCGGGCGCTGGAAATCCAGCCGCGTTATGCCTTCGCCTGGAAGGGCAAGGGCATCGTCCTGGAACGCCTGGGACGCCAGGAGCAGGCATTGGCCTGTTACGAAGCGGCGGCGCAGATCAACCCTACCGACGTGTGGAACTGGTACAACCAGGCCGACGTGCTGCAAAACATGAACCGCTACCCGGAGGCGCTGCCGCTGCTGGAGAAGGCGCTCGACGTAGACCCGGCTCACCCTAACAGTTGGGCCAAACTGGGGCAGGTTTACCGGCTGATGCAGGATTATGAGAAATCCATCCAGGCTTATGACCGGGCGGTGGAACTTGACCCGGATTACGCCTGGGCTCACAACGGCAAAGGACTGGCGCTGAAGGCGCTGGGACGCCCGGCGGAGGCGCTGGCCGCTTTCAAAAAGGCCGCCCAACTGCAAAGCGACGAGGTTTGGCACTGGTACAACCTGACCGAAATGCTGGTGGAGATGCGTCAGTACCAGGACGCCGTCAGCCCGGCGCAGCAGGCCACGCGCGCCGACCCCACCCATGCTTACAGTTGGGCGAAGCTCGGTCAGGTGTTACGCTACCTCGACCGCAACCAGGAGGCGCTGGAAGCCTATGACCGCGCCGTCGCGCTGCTGCCGGATTACAGCTGGGCGATCAATGGTAAGGGCATCGTGCTGGAACACATGGAGCGGTATGAGGAGGCGCTGGCCTGTTACCAGCAGGCCGGCCAGTTTGCCGACAGCTATGTGTGGCACTGCTGGTACAATCAGGGCAACGTGCTGGTATTGATGGGGCGGCATAAAGAGGCGATTGCCCTGCTGGAACAGGTGACTCGCACCGTGCCGGGACATGCGCCGAGCTGGGCGCGGCTGGGCAATGCTCTGCGCCACCTCAAACGCTACGACGAGGCGCTGGTCGCCTTCCAGCAGGCCACCCGGATTGACCCCAATTATGCCTGGGCCTGGAACGAACAGGGCATCACCCTGGAAGCCCTGGGGCGGCTGGACGAGGCGTTAAAAGCCTACCGGCGCGCCAGCGGCGCCGAACCGCGCGACGCTTTTTACGCCTACCAGCAGGCCGACGTGCTGATCCAGATGAACCAGCACCAGCAGGCTTTGGAACTGCTGGAACACTCGCTGAAGCTGGACAGCACCAACGCCCGCGCCTGGGCCAAACACGGCCAGGTGCTGCGCCGCCTCAACCGCCTGGACGACGCGCTCCGCAGTTACACACGCGCCGTCGAACTTGATCCGTCTTACGGCTGGGCGTGGAACGGGCGCGGGCTGACGCTTAGCGCGCTGGGCAAACACGACGAGGCGCTTGCCAGCTTCCGCAAGGCCACCGAGGTCGAAGAAAATGATGTCTGGTACTGGTACAACCAGGGCGATGAACTGGTGATCCTGGGGCGTTTTCAGGACGCGCTGGCGGCGCTTGACCACGCGCTTAAACTCAACCCGCGCCACCCTGAAAGCTGGGCCAAACGCGGCCAGGCGCTGCGCCGCCTCAACCAGCAGACCGAGGCGCTGGCGTCCTACGATCAGGCGTTAGCCAGCAACCCGCATTACGCCTGGGCTTGGAACGGGCGCGGCCTGGCGCTGGAAGCCCTGGGCCGGCGCGAGGAGGCGCTCGCCAGCTACGAACGCGCCACCCAGGAAGACCCGCGCATCATCTGGTACTACACCAACCAGATAGACATCCTGCTGGATATGGGGCAAAAGCAGGAGGCGCTGGCGCTGGTCGAGCGGGCGCTGGCGCAGCTTCCCAACCACCCGGTCGCCTGGGCGCGGCACGGCCAGGTGTTGCGCCGGCTAGGCGAATATGAAACCGCCATCGAAAGTTACCAGCGGGCGATCAAACTGGACGAAACCTATGCCTGGGCCTGGAACGGCCTGGGGCTGGCGTTCGCCGGGCTGGAACGCTGGGACGAGGCGCTGGCGTCCTACGAACTGGCGGTGCATTACAACGAAAACGATCTGTGGTTCTGGCACAACTACGGCGAGGCGCTGCTGGCGCTGGGTGAATACGGCAAAGCCGTGCTGGCCTTTGAACGCGCCGCCGCGCTCGACCCGAATCATGACCTGACGCGGCAGAAGCTCCAGGCCGCGCGGGACAAAGCCACCGAAACAGGTGACGAAGACGAGGAATGACCAGGGATGTTAAGCAATAAAGACATTTCGATCACGTTTATGAGCGGGCCGCACGACGGCAAAACGCTGAACTTCGAACAGCCCGACGCGGGTGAGGAGCGCGTGCTGCTCATCGGGCGGCGCGAAGGCTGCGACATTCACCTGCATTTTGATAATCAGGCCTCGCGCCTGCACGCCAAACTGGGCATTGTGTCCGTCCCGGTCACGGCGTCGGAATCGGTCGAAAATCCGTTTATGCTGACCTTCTGGTTAGAGGACGGCGGCAGCCGCAACGGGACGTTCGTGGAAAAGGAGCGCGGCACGATCGTTGGCCGCGTCAGCCTGCGCCCCGGCTCGCTGTTCCGCGTCGGGCGGACGTGGCTGCGGCTGGATGTGCCGCTGTCGTTTGACGATGACCCGGAGTTTTAAGCCGCCATGCCGCGCCTTTTTACGATCATTGCCGCCGCGCTGGCCTTTCTGGGGGTGGCGCTGGGCGCATTCGGCGCACACGGCCTGGCCGGGACGCTGGAAGCCAACGGGCGCGCGGACACCTTTGATACCGCCGGCCAGTATCACCTGATTCACGCGCTGGCGCTGCTGGGCGCGGCCTGGGCTGCCGAACGCTGGCCGGGGCGGGCGGCGCGCTGGGCGGGTTATCTGTTCCTGCTGGGCGCGCTGTTGTTTTCCGGCAGCCTGTACCTGCTGGCGATTTTCGACATCGGCTTCATGGGCGCGGTCGCGCCGCTGGGCGGGGCGGCGCTGCTGGCGGGCTGGCTGTGCCTGGGGCTGGCCGCCTGGCGCGGCGGGCGTTAATCACCCGTTTCCCGTCAGGGCGCACATCTCAGCACTCGGAACTATTCTATGGCTGTAGATGCGATTTCGCTGGAAGTGTTCAAGAACCTGTTCGCGTCGGTGGCAGAAGAAATGGGCGTGACCTTGCAGCGCGCCAGCTTCAGCCCGAATATCCGCGAGCGGCTGGATTTTTCCTGCGCGGTGTTCGACGGCCAGGCGCGTATGATCGCCCAGGCGGCGCACATCCCGGTTCACCTGGGCAGTATGCCGGCTTCGGTGGAATATGCTTTGCGCGAATTTGACGCCTTCCAGCCGGGCGACGTGGTGATCCTCAACGATCCCTATCACGGCGGCACGCACCTGCCGGACATCACGATGGTATCGCCGGTTTTTGTGGGCGGGATGGCCGCTTTTTTCGTCGCCAGCCGCGCCCACCATGCCGATGTCGGCGGCATGTCGCCGGGGTCGCTGCCGCTAAGTACCGAACTGTACCAGGAAGGTTTCATCATCCCGCCCATTAAGCTGGTTGAAGGCGGGCGGCGCAACGGGGCGGCGCTGGCGCTCATCACCGCCAACAGCCGCGCCCCGCAGGAACGCCTGGGCGACCTGGAAGCGCAGTTGGCCGCGCAGCGCGTGGGCGAAAAACGGCTGCTGGCGCTGGCCGAAACACACGGCGCGGCGCGCCTGGCCGAACATGCCGGCGCGCTGCTGGACTACGCCCGCCGCATGACCGAAGCCGTCATCGCCGCCATGCCCCCCGGCGTCTACACCTTCGAGGACGCGCTGGAAGGCGATGGGCAGGCCGAATTTCGCATCCCGATTCGCGTCACGATCACCATTACAAGCGCCGGCGACTCGACCGAACGCCCGCGCATGATCGTGGATTTCGGCGGCAGCGCGCCGCAGGTGGCGGGCAACGTCAACGCGGTTGAGGCGGTCGTGCGCTCCGCCGCCTGGTACTGCGTGCGGCTGCTGGCGGACGAGGACGTGCCGGTGAATGATGGCTGCTTCCAGCCGGTGACGGTCGTCACGCCGCCGCACAGCCTGCTCAATCCGGACTTCCCGGCGGCGGTGGCGGTCGGCAATACCGAAACGGGGCAGCGCATCGTGGACGCGGTGCTGGGCGCGCTTTCGTCGGCCCTGCCCGGCAAAATCCCTGCCGCCAGCCAGGGGACGATGAACAACTTCACCTGCGGCGGCCTGAACGGCGGCGCGGCCTTTGTCTATTACGAAACCATCGGCGGCGGACACGGCGCCGGGCCGCTGGGCGACGGCCTGAGCGGGCGGCACAGCCATATGACCAACACCCGCAATACGCCGGTCGAGGCGCTGGAATATGCGCTGCCGGTGCGCGTGGTCGAATATGCCCTGCGCGACGGTTCGGGCGGGGCCGGGCGTTTTCGCGGCGGCGACGGCATTCGCCGCGTGTACGAATTTCTGGCCCCGGCGCAGGTGACGATCAACAGCGAACGGCGGCTGTACGCGCCCTACGGGCTGGCCGGGGGCGCGCCGGGGGCAACTGGCCTCAACCGCATCATACGCCCGGACGGAGAGCAGAGCGTCGGCGGCAAATACGCCGGGACGGTGCAGGCCGGCGACCGCGTGGTGATCGAGACGCCCGGCGGCGGTGGGTGGGGACAACCGGGCTGAAGCATCTTCATGCCTCAAGCTCGATAAGCACACGGTTCTAAGCCGTCCTGGAGAGCGCCCGGTGTGCGCTCCCCAATGGCACATCTGCCCTGCGTCTGCTCTGCGTGCAGGTTATTTCGGCGTGACCACGAACTCGCTCAAAATGGCGGGTTCCAGCGTGATGTATTTTTCCGGGTCGGCCACCAGCTCGCTCTGGGTATAGTACGGAATGCCGTAGGTGACGACGCGAAGCTGCTGGGTTTCGGCGTCAATTTCAAACAGCGTCCAACCGTAGCTGCCGGTCACCAGATAACCGCCCGAAACCAGTTCGGCCTGGATGTCTGCGCCTTCCAGCCCAAGCGGGTCGTAACCCAGCGGCTCAATCTGCCCATTGACCAGTTCGGCGATGAAACTCTCCTTGAGAACCGGCGGCGCGACGTTATACAGGGCGCGCTGCTGCGGCGTGATGAAGTCCAGACCTGCGGCCAGCGCGACCACCGTCGGGCCAAACGGCGCATCGAAGGCCGCCGAACCGACGCTGATTTCAAATGTGCCGGTGGCGATCTGCACGCCGCCGGGAGCGTCCTGGTAGGTGATGTTGTTCACCAGCGTGCCGTGAATGTCGGCGGTGACGAACACCACATTGGCGATCTGGTTATCCACGATGAACTTCAGCAGTTCGGTGCGTTCGGCGGCATACCCCTCGAAACGGTCGCCGGCGTTGAGCGGGCCGAGGTTCTGGATTGGCTCCGGCACCATCACGAACTTCCACAGGATGCCCTGGGTCTGGGCGTCCAGCAGGTCAGCTTTCAGGTCGGCCAGCTGTGCCGCGCCGAGCATAGTGCGCCCCGGCTCGAAGGTGGCGGCCAGGAATGGCCCAATCTGCTCCATCGTAAATTCCTCGACGTTGGGCAGCGCGGGATCACGGAACGAACGCGCGTCAAGGATGAACAGGGCGGCGTCGCTGCCGAAAGTGCGGTAGCGGTACAGCTTGCGTTCCTGGGCGGTGCGCGGGTCGCCGGTATCACCATAGAATTCGTCGCGCAGGGGGTTATAATCCTGGAAGGCGCTCAGGCCGGTTTCGTACAGCTCGGTGTCATTGATAAATTCGGCGTCGCCGGGCGTAAAACGCGGGTCGGTTTCTGGCGCTGCGCCCCCGGCGAAATCGTTGGTCACTTCATGGTCGTCAATGGTGGCGAAGATGGCCGTCGAAGCGCGCACGTCCGCCCAGGTGTTCAGGCCGTACCGTTCGCCATAAACTTCGGCGTGTTTGCGGTAAAAGTCCTCAAATGTGATGGCCTGACCGAGCGGCACATCCGGCGAAGGATAGTCGGCATAGATGGTATCGCCATGCAGCATAAAAAAGTCCAGCCCCATTTCGGCCACGTTGGAAACTGCCGGGTAGGGAGCCATCTCGCCGCGCCAGTCGCCGGTGACGCCGAAACGCAGCCCGCGCCGCTCGCCAACTTCCGCCGGGGTGCGGAACGTGCCGACTGCCGTCGCGCCATCAAAATCGGTCGCGCGGTAGTAATACTGCGTTCCCGGCGTCAGACCGGTGACTTCCAGCTTCAGCGGCGCCAAACCCGGCGGCATGGCTGCCGGGCCGCTGCCGCTGCCAGTGGTGATGATCGTAGCGAACTCCGGGTCGGTGGCGACTTCAAAAGTGACGGACATGGTGGTACTGCGCGCCCACAGAACCGCCGTCGTCGGGGTCACATCCCCGGCGGCCACGCCGTTGGGCAGCGTATTTGCGTCCTGGGCAGCAGCGCCGCCCGCCAGCAGCAGTACAACCAGCAGGGTTATAAGCCAGAAATTCTTGTTTCTCATGGTTATTTTCCTCTTTTATTGCGCGTCCCAAGTTAACATACCTCGATTAATCGGGTGCTAAAAACAGGTTAAGAAGATGAAGTCGCCGCGTCGGGCGGCAGGCCTGAGGGCGATTGCATAGCAAATCTTAACCGACTCATGGCCCTTTCAGACCTCCCCCCTCGCCCTCATCCCCCTGACTCCCTTCTCCCGACCGCTGCTGCGCAGCTAGGAGAAGGGGGAAACGACTGCGACTGGGCTGATTTTCCCCCCTCTCCCAGTGCCGAAGGCACGTTCGGGAGAGGGGATGGGGGTGAGGGCAAAAAGCGGGCGGGCGTGAAAAGCCGTTTCATCGCCCTGCTGGAGTGGCAAAGGACATAACAACCTCTGGTGTGGGGACAAGCGTACTCTGGCACAGAAATGCGGCCTGAACTATAGTATGATAGAGCTAATGGTTTACAGGTTCAAAACCGCATTATACGGAAAGATTGTTAATCGTGTCGTCAGTAGATTACGCGCTGGAGCATTTTTATTACGGTCAGTTGATGCGCGACGGCCAGGCGGAAGACGAGCTGTGCCTGCTGGCGGCATCGGCGGGTATTAAGCCGGAACAGGTGGGCGAAGCCGTCAAACAGGCGCTTCTACCGCCGCTGGCCGGGTCGCCGGGCGGCGCATGGGCGCTGGTGCGTGGCCGCCAGAACGTGCCGTTTGTGCTGGTGCAGTCCGTCCAGGGCGAAGCCGGGCAGAACATGCTGCACTATATCATCGCGCAGCCGGAAATGCTGCGCGCGATGGGCGGCAATCTCAAAGCCCTGATGCGGCTGCTGGAAGATCGGATGCCGACTTATGACCATCTGGGCGACAAGCTGCCGCTGCTGACCCTGCCGGCGGTCGAACCCCCTTCCGCCGAAGCCCAGGTGGAAGACATCCTGCACCTGATGAGCTGCACCCACAACCGGATAGACACCATCGAGGCGCTGCTGGCCGGCATCGTCCAGGGCGTGCCGGTAGCGGTGCGTAACGCGCCGCCGGAGATGGAACAGCGGGTGCTGTTTGTCCAGGGTTTGCTGGCGCTGCTGCCGCCGTCGGCGCGTTTTGGCGTGACGTTCGCCACCCACAGCCTGTCCAAAACCCGCATGGACGCGCAGATCCGTTTCCTGTCGGAGAAAGCCTCGCTGCGCGACGCTCTGATTTATGACTGGGCAGACGGCAGCATTTCCGGCCACACCGTCTCGGACGACTACAGCCGCTTCATCACCAGCCAGCTTCGGCTGGATGCCGACCTGGTGATCCAGCAGACGCGCCGTCTGACGGCGGTGGCGGCCTGGCGCATCCGGCGCGGCGACCGGCTGGCCGATGCGTTGGGTTACGCGGCGCATCGCTTCCGGGTAGACGAAGCCCTGCTCAATAACCAGCCGGTCGAAATCGCGGCAGTGTCGCGCATCCTGGCAGAAGACCCGACGCTGCCCGACGATCTGCGCGTGGCCTATGCCCGGCACGTGCTGGCCTTTTCGCTGGCGCTGGGTGATATGCAGCACGCCGAGCCGGTGGCCGTCATGCTGCGCCAGCATCCCGACCTGGAACGCGCCCTCCAGCAGCAGTTGAGCGAGGCCGTCGCCGAGGGCAAAGCCCGCATGGTATACGACACGCTCTCGCGCTGGCTGGCGAACCCGCTGGGGCCGGTGGGGACGGCCTGGGTCGAAGTGACGCACCGCGCCGCCATCGCCCGCATGGACGAACTGGTGAAAGCGCGCGACGTGAAAGCCATCAATGAGTTCCTGGAAACGCTGCATCACGCCAGCCCCGGCGTCGAAATCAGCCGCGCCGTGCCAACGCTGATCGAACAGGCGCTGCCGCTGAGCGTGATGGACGCCGACCTGAATCTGACGCTGTTTCTGCTGGCGGTCAACTATCTCGAAAATAACGTGCTGGAACGGCTCATCAGCGCGCAGAAGTTCACGGCGCAGCTTCCGCTCAGTCTGTCGCGGCTGGTGCCGTATATCACCGGCGCCGACCCCGGCCTGTGTCCGAGCGGCCTGCTGATGAACACGGCTTCGGCCTTTGGCGACCGCTGGCGCGACCTGGTATTAATCCGCCTGGCGGAAATCGCCGTGCGCAGCGGGCGAACGGACATCGTGGACACGCCCGCGCTGGCCGGGCTGGTGCAGCTTTTGCCGTCGGCCTGGGGCGTGCAGTACAGCCAGACGCTGCGCTGGATTGCCAAAAACCTCTCTACCGACGAGGCGCTGATGCAGCTCGAAGCGCCCGGCCCGACCTACCTGCTTCAACTGATGCTGGCGACCGGCGGGTATCCCGAACTGGGCAGCGAAATGCTGCACCAGGCGCGGCTGCTGTACCCCGGTGATAAACAGTCGGAATATGTCGCCGTCGTGCGGCGGCTGTTCGCCGAAACGCCCATGAACACCGACGAAGTGCCGAAGGCGCTGGAAGGAATCGGCAGCGGCATCAAAGGGCTGCCGCTGGCGATGGCCTACATCGGCGCGCTGGAAGGCCACGACTGGTCGTCGGCGCTCGACCCGGTGGCCGAAGCCGCCACGCAGATGTTATACGACAACCCGTCCATCCTGGAAGTCATCCAGCCGTCGGCCATGATCGCCCTGCTGAAGTTCCACGTCAAACGCAAGGACGTGCCGAACACCGTCCGCGTCGGCGACCTGCTGGTACAGGTGGCGGCGCGGGACGGCGGGCGCGGCGTCGGCCTGGTGGGGCGCATGTACAAGATGATGGATTGGGACAGTCAGGTGCAGGTGGCCGGGCTGGAACTGCTGCGCCGTTACGTGCGGCAGGCCAGCGACGAGGATGCCCGCCGGGGCGTAACCACCTTCGGGCGCGAATTCGGCCTGAACGTGCAGCAGGCGCTGGAAGCCACCTACGCGCTCAAGCGGCTGATGGATGACGTAGACCTGTTGAGTTACGCCAGCTATCTGCACATCGCCGCCGATTTTCTGTACGACACGGCTTCGGCCTACTGCGAGCCGAAGCGCATCCCCAGCCTGGGATCGCTGATGAACGACCTCGACAGCATGACCGGCGGCCTGACCGACGACGACCGGCGGTTGATTATGCGCGACCTGCTCGGCCTGGGGCGGGCGCTGCTGGTGCTGGGCGATTTCCAGATCGCCAACCGCCCGCGTGACTTCGATAAACACATCGAAAACCTGCTGGCGGGCAAAGCCGACCCCATCAGCGCACTGGATGTGCTGTACGTGATGAGCGGCTACTTCACCAAAGGCAAACGTTACCCGCTCAAACTCAAACCGCCGGCCAGCATCAGCCCGCATACCCTGGGCGAACGCTCTGCGCCGACGCTGAAGGAACACGTTGAAATCATCAACGGCCTGCTGCGCAGCGCCATTCGCGCCTTCCCGCCCGATAAACGGGTGACGATTCGCGCGGCGGCCATCCGGGAAGAACTCGAAAGTCTGTGGGGCAATATCCCGCTGAGCAAACGGCGCGAGAACGTGCGCGACCTGGCGATTGATCTCCAGCGCGTGCCGGAACTGGTGGTGCAGATCGCCGCGCAGGGCAGCGCGAAGGCGCTGGAAGATTCCGGGCTGGCGCGCAAGCTGGACGAAAACAAACAGCAGCCGAAAAATACGATTGAGTTTTACCGTTTCATTCACGGCTACTTTAAAGCCCGCACGCGGTCGCGGTAAATCCGCCGGGGATTATCCGGGCGGCAGATTGAACTGCCCGCGCTCGTCGGGCGTCAGATCGCGGACCGCGCAGCAGGCGCGCGCATAGGCCACCAGCTCATCGAGCGACTTCCAGACAGGCCAGATTTTGGCCGTCCCGTCGTAACCGGTGGTGGCGATGTACGCGCCGTCCGGCGACCACGACACGCCGTAAACAATGTCGTTGTGCGCCTGAATCGAGAACAACTGCACCCCGGCGCCGGCGTCCCAGATTTTGGCGGTTTTGTCGCTGCTGACGGTGACGATCCGCGCGCCGTCCGGCGACCAGGCGGCGGCATTCACGTCGTCGGTGTGTCCGGCCAGCGTCAGTTGCAGCGCCCCATTCTCCGCATCCCAGATTTTCGCCGTCCCGTCGCGGCTGGCGGTCAGAATCCGGCTGCCGTCCGGCGACCATTCGATGCCCACCACGTATTCGCTGTGGCCGGTCAGCGACAGGCGCCTTTCCCCGCTGGCCGCGTCCCAGACGTTCACGCTGCCCGCGCCGCCGGTGGCGACGAACTGCCCGTCCGGCGACCAGACGGCAGGCGACGAGGCGTCTATGGTCAGCAGTTCAAGCCCGCTGGTGGCATCCCAGATTTTGACATGATTCGAGCGCGCGCTGGTGACGACCCGCGTCCCGTCCGGCGACCAGGCGGCGGAATAAACGCGGAACATCTCGCCTGCCAGCCGGACGATTTCCGCGCCGCTGGCCGCGTCGAGGATCACCGCTGCCGCGCCGGTCGTGGCGACGACGATCTGCATCCCGTCCGGCGACCAGTCCGCATCCCACAGCAGGCCGCTGGCGTCGGGGAAGTTGCGCAGTTCTGACCCGCTGGCCGCGTCCCATATCCGGGCCGTCCCATCGCGGCTGGCGGTCACGACGCGCGTGGAATCCGGCGACCAGCGCGCCGAAAAAACTTCGTCGGTGTGACCGCGCAGCGTGGCGACTTCGTTGCCGCCGGCGTTCCACACCCGCAGCGTATGGTCTTCGGCGCTGGTGGCGATGGTTCTGCCGTCCGGCGACCAGGCGACGGCGGTCAGATCGCCGGCATGGCCGAACAGCGTGTACAGCAGTTCTCCGCTGGCCGCGTCCCAGACTTTGGCCGTACCGTCCAGGCTGGCCGTGACCACCCGCGCGCCGTCCGGCGACCAGTCCGCGCCCGCGCCGTAGTCGGTATGGCCGGCCAACACCTGTTCGGACAGCCCGGTTTCGGCGTTCCATACCCGCATCTGATGGCCGTATGGCCGCCAGTTGGTGCTGATGATATGCGCGCCGTCCGGCGACCAGGCCAGGTGGCGCAGCGCATAGGTCGAACCAGAAAACGGCAGAAGTTCTTCAC
This sequence comes from Chloroflexota bacterium, assembly GCA_013388735.1. GTDB lineage: Bacteria > Chloroflexota > Anaerolineae > Aggregatilineales > Phototrophicaceae > CFX2. The sequence goes on from JACAES010000066.1 coordinate 88,420, forward strand.
CCGTGTGTGAGTCGAAAATCGCCAGGGTATCGCTCGTGCCGGGCGGAACGGGGTCGAAGGTGGCGACGATCAGGCGCGCGCCGTCCGGCGACCAGGCCGCTGCGTGTCCGGTCAGGCTGAGCAGTTTCTCCCGGCTCGCGCCGTCCCAGACGTCCACCTGTTCGACAGCCTGATATTCTTCCGAGCCGCGCACCGTCAGCAGGCGCGCGCCATCCGGCGACCAGGCGACAGCGTTCAGCCCATCCAGGCCGCCGATCTGCCACAGGGTTTCGCCGTCCGCCGCCTCCAGCACCCACAGGGTTTGGCCGTCCGCCGCCGCAAGGCGCGCCCCATCCGGCGACCAGTCCAGGGCGGCGATTCGTCCCCACGTACCGCCGATTTCCAGCAGCACCTCGCCGCGGGCGGCGTCCCAGACGCGCATCACGCCATACTCGTCGCCTGTGACCAGCCGGGCGCTGTCCGGCGACCAGGCGATGGCGGGCATCAGGACATCCCCATAGGGGATGATGGCGCGCGCCCGGCTGCCGGCGACGGCGATGCCCAGGGCGCTTTCGGCCTGGCGGGTATAGGGGTAATTCTCCAGCGCGGCCAGCGCCAGCAGAACGCCGCGTTCGGGGAAACCGCCGCTCAGCTCAAGCTGTGCCTGCGCCGCCAGCGCGACCGACTGCGCGATACCGCCCTGATAAACGGCGGTCGCGGCGTTATTTTCCGCCAACGCCTGCGCGGTGGCGGCCAGGTGGGCGTTTTCGTTGGCCGCCTGCGACTGGATGAAGGCGAAAGCCGCCAGCACCAGCGCCAGCACCAGACCGACCGCCAGCGCGCCAACCGTCGTGCGCTGCCGAACGCTGACGGCGTTCCGGCTGGCGGCGATATATTCCCGGTGCAGCGCGGTCGGCTGCGGTTCCTTAAGGCCGCTGCCGAACAGCCACGTTTCGGCTTCCAGCAGGTCACGCCCGCGCAGCAGCAGGCTGGCATCGCGCCCTTTGGCTTCCCACTCGCGCGCGCGTATCAGCAGCCGCGTATGTTCGCGCACGTGGGTCAGGTCGGTTTCAACCGCTGCCATCAGGTAATTAACCGCCACGTTAAAATCGTCCTGCGCCCGGAAGTAAATCCAGTTGTGCGCGTTGATGGCCGGATGCGCGGCGGCGCGTTCGGCGTCGGTCAGTTCGCGGTGCAGGATCGGCACGAAACGTTTGTTGTGCTGTACGGCGTGGTCAATCTCTTTGCGGCAAACTTCCGAATTGATCGAGTCCGGGCTGATGATGAACATAAACGTATCCGCCGCCTCGATGCCGGCGCAGATTTCGCGCCACCAGTCGGCAGTCAGCGGGATGTCTTCCCAATCCACCCAGATGTCTTTTTTTTGCGCCGCAAGGGATTCGTGCAGGCGGCGCATAAATTCGCCGTCCTTGCGGGAATAGGAAATAAACACGTCGCTCATGATGACCCGCCTTAAACAGACCAACCGCTCTAGTGGTTATCTTACACGAAATCTGCCGGCAGGCGGCGTTTTTATTTCCCGGCCAGGCTGATGATGGCGCGCTTCCAGCTGTCGCGCTCCGCGCCCATCGGCTGGCCGGCGTAGCGGTAGTCGTGTTGGGTGATGAAGCTGTCCAGCTCGCCTTTCAGTTTTTGCCAGATGTCGACCTGGATGGCAACCAGCCGTTCCAGCGCGACGGGGCCGGTCATCTGCCGCAGCGCGCCGCGAAAGTGCGGCAGGCACAGCCCCGCCGAGGCGCGAAACGCTTCCTCAAAAGGCGCGTCCGTCAGGTAATCGTTGATCGTGAGCAGGTAGCGTTTTTCGGCCTCGTCGAGTGTCCGGCACACCATACACGGCTGCTCCGGTTCGAGTCGGTCGGCCAGGGCCGCCGGGCCGTTTTTGCCGCCGCCGGACAGCCAGCGCGAAAAGCCGGACGGCGTCTGGGCGGGGTTGGCCGCGATAATGTTCAGCACTTCGTCCAGCGCCGCCGCCTGAAGGATGGCGATGCCCAACACCTGCTCGCCAAACTGGCTGAGCTGGCTGTTATGGGTTTTGCACAGCGCCCGGCTGGCGCGGAAGGCGGCATGAGTGGCCGGTTTGTTGACGTATTCGTACAGCAGGGAATCGAGGAAGCGGCGCGCGTCGCGCTGGAGCAGCGCGCAGACCGGGCAGCCGGGCTGCCCGCAGGCTTCGATAAAATCATAATAGCTGAAGGGGACGGTCATCAGGGTTTCCTAATATTCACTTCGCCTGAAGGCGCGTTCTGAGTTTCTGCGAACGCCAGGGCTGATGGATGAAAAGGGTTTGATCGCTGCCGTCAGCTCTCACCCCCGGCCCCTCTCCCGAACGCGCTTCGCGCTGGGAGAGGGGAGCCAGACGTGAAGTGGTTTCATCCCCCTCTCCCAGTCCCGCAGGGATGTTCGGGAGAGGGGGAATGAGGGGGTGAGGGCTAAAATTTCATACAGAAGCCCTGGTCTGATCGCCGTCGCCGTTGGCGATCTGCTGCTACTCTACCAGTTGAGAGCGAATTCACGGCGAGTTGCGGCACATCTGTGCTAAAGGCGAACTGCTCTGCCTGATATTCTACGGTGTCACACCAGCGGGCGTTGCGATGATACGGTTTCTTCCCCGTATAGTTCTCTGGATAGCGCCCATTCCCAAATTTGTAGGCGTAGCGTTCTTGCAGTGAACGCCAGGTATAATCGGGGAAGGTGCGCAGGATTTCCCACTGGTCAAGGTTATTGTCAATCATTTCGCGCAGTTTCGTCAGATCATCCTCGTCCCAGAAATACCCGGTGCTTTTGTGGGTCGTACTGCGCTCAGAGGTGCTGCCATCCCGCCAGTGGACGGTAATGTGCTTCGTGTGCCGTGTCA
>JACAES010000067.1 GCA_013388735.1 Chloroflexota bacterium
GAGGTGAACAGGCTGAAGATGCCGCAGATGGCGATTAGTAGATTATCCTACTTTTGATAAACAATTTTGAAAATCCGCCTCTTAGAATTAAATATTCTTAACACTTCATTGCCCGGAGCGACCGGCGCGTTATACTCCCAGCGTTCGCTTCTCGAAGCTGTGCGGCGCTCAATATTCAGTATCAGGGGAAGGTTACTATGGCAGCGAAAAAGATTCTTTTTCTCGTTGGTGACTATTCTGAAGATTACGAGGTGATGGTGCCTTACCAGATACTCCAGATGGTAGGGCATACCGTTCATGCGGCCTGCCCGGACAAAAAAGCCGGCGATAAAATCCGCACCGCGATACATGACTTCGAAGGGGAACAGACCTACAGCGAAAAGCCCGGTCACTACTTCGTGCTTAACATGTCGTTCGATGAGATCAAGCCGGAAGACTACGATGCGCTGGTGCTGCCCGGTGGCCGCGCGCCGGAGTATATTCGGCTGAACGCGCGCGTGCTGGAAATCACCCGCCATTTTGCCGAAAGCAATAAGCCGATTGCCGCCACCTGTCACGGCCCGATGATTCTGGCGGCGGCTGGCGTGCTGCAAGGTCGCGAATGTACCGCTTATCCGGCGGTTGGCCCGGACATCACCATTGCCGGCGGCAAACACATGGACATCCCGGTGGATCAGGCACATGTTGAGGGCAACCTGGTTACGGCTCCGGCCTGGCCTGCCAATGCCGAGTGGATGGCGAAGTTCTTGCAGGTGCTTGGATCCAAGATCGAAGCCTAGCGTGTCATTTGATTTTTAGCGTTATGCCGCAGCGCCGAGATGTGAAATCTCAGCACCCGGATCATCTGGCCGGGTGCTGATTTTTGCCTGTAAGTGATGGCGCACAAGTTGACAAGGCCTGTTGAATGAGTTATGTTCTGTAACAATCAACGATTGAAAATCCGTCACAGACGAATTTGCCTTGCTTTCGTGGATGGCCCTTTTTAAGGAGGAATAACAGAATATGTCTCGCCGTACAACAGTCTTGTTTGTCGTCTTGTCGCTTGTTTTAGTCGGGCTTTTCTCCTTGGGTTTGACCAGCGCGCAGGAAGAATCGGCAGCAGAGTGGGTTGATCCCTGCACGGCACCTACCGCCGACGCTACCGCCGAGATAGTCACGCCCCCGGACAACAGCGACATCAGCTTCGCCATTATTCTGCCTAACCCGCGCGGCGACCGCTCATTTATTGATTCGGCGGCAGCCGGGGCTGAACGGGCGATTGCTGAACTGGGCGTTCTGGGGACGATTGTGGAAACCGCCGGTGCGCAGGAACATGACGCCGCCGTGCGCCGCGCTGTTCAGGATAACCCGGACATTGTGGTTACAATCGCCGTTGATGCGCCGATCATCCAGGAAATCGCGGAAGAATTCCCGGATCAGAAGTTCGGCGCACAGGAAACCTTCTTCTTTGAAGGCGTACCGGACCTGGATAACCTGGCGCTGTACAACATCCTCACCCACGAAAACAGCTATCTGGCCGGTATTGCTGCCGGTATGCTGACCCGCACCAAGAAAGTCGGCGCGGTGGGCGGCATGGATACCCCCGGCATCAACCTGTTCATCGTCGGCTTCGAAGAGGGCGTGCTGTCAGTTTGCCCGGACTGCGAACTCGTCCGCAGCTATGTGGGTGATTTCTCCGACCCGGTGACGGCTAAGGAACAGGCGCTTACGCTCTACAACGAAGGCGCGGACATTCTGTATCAGGTGGCCGGGCGCAGCGGTGAAGGCGTTCTCCTGGCGGCTTCCGAAACCGGCAACTTCGCCATCGGCGTGGACAGCAACCAGGACGATCTGTATCCCGGTACGGTTCTGGTTTCAGCCATGAAGCGCGTGGACAACGCGGTGTTCAGCTTCGTGAAGAGCGTGGTGGATGGCACCTATGCCGCCGGCGAGACGACCGTCGGTCTGCGGGAAGGTTTTGCCGGCCTGAGCTGGGACGTGGGCATCTGCTCGCGCACGTTCGACAAGTATGGCCCGGAAGATATGGTCGCCAAGCTGCCGGCTGTGCGCCAGGCGATTGATGAAGCTCGTGAAAAAATCCTGAGCGGCGAACTGGTTGTAACCAACGCGCTGGAGCAGGCATCGCAGTAATCAGGAAGGGATTGGGGGCGGGTGTAAAAGCCCGCCCCTGCACAAGCAAACAGGTCTCATTAACGGAGCCAACCATGTCCCTCGCCGTTGACATGCGGCATATCCGCAAGTTTTTTCCCTCTTCGAATGTGCTGGCCTGTGATGATGTACATTTCGCGGTAGACCGGGGTGAGGTTCACGCCCTGGTCGGCGAGAATGGCGCGGGCAAAACCACGCTGATGAACATTCTCTATGGTCTTGTCTCCTCGGATGAGGGGCGGATTTCTGTTCATGAAAAACCAGCCCATATTACTCATCCGAACGACGCCATCAGATTGGGCATCGGTATGGTTCACCAGCACTTTAAGCTGGTGCCGTCCTTCACAATTGCCCAGAATATCCTGCTGGGCCTCGAACCGAATCAACTCGGTTTTATAGATAATAATGACGAAGCGGACATCGTGCGTCGTTTGGCCGAGTCGTTTGGCCTGCCGGTTAATCCGAACGCCCGCGTGGCGGATATTTCGGTCGGGATGCAGCAGCGCGTAGAAATCCTCAAGGCGCTCCAGCGCAATGCCCAGATTTTGATTCTGGACGAGCCGACCGCCGTACTGACACCGCAGGAAGTGCGGGAACTGTACACCGTGATTCGCAGGCTGACCGCCGATGGCCGCACCGTTATCCTCATCACGCACAAGCTGCTGGAAGTCAAGGAAGTCGCCGACCGGGTGAGTATCATGCGGCGTGGACAGATGGTCGCCACGCATCAGGTCGCCGCTGTGACGGTGCGCGATATGGCGAACCTGATGGTCGGACGTGAAGTCATTCTGCGCGTGGACAAAAAATCGCGCACTCCCGGCGATGTGGTACTGAAAGTGGACAATCTGCTGGTTGCCGGCTCTGGCGGGACTCCGGCGGTTTTCGGTGTCAGCCTGGATGTGCACGCCGGGGAAATCCTGGGCATTGCCGGTGTGAGTGGCAACGGTCAGACTGAGCTGGTCGAAGCGATCACCGGCCTGCGCCCGGTAGAGAGTGGGGCGATCACGCTGCTGGGCCATGACATCACCCATGCCAGCGTGCGCCGGCGGCGTGAAATCGGCATGGCGCACGTTCCTGAAGACCGCATGGTGGTCGGGCTGAACCTGAAAACCAACCTCGAGGAAAATGTCGTCGTGACGCACTACCAGGATGACCCATATTCGAGGCGCGGCGTGTTGCGCTTGCCACCGATTCGCCAGTTGGCGCAGCAGATTGTGGATACCTTTCAGGTCAAGTCGGCGCGCGTGGGGGAAGAAATCAAAACGCTGTCCGGCGGCAATCTTCAGAAAGTGGTGCTGGGGCGCGAGTTATACGGAAAGCCCCGGCTGATGGTGGTCAACCAGCCGACGCGCGGCCTGGATGTGGGCAGCATCGAATTCGTCCACAAGACGCTCATCGAGGCGCGCGACTCCGGCGCGGCCATTTTGCTGGTGTCGGTCGAGCTTGACGAAATTCTTTCGTTAAGCGACCGGATTGCCGTCATGTTTGAAGGCCGCATTATGGACGTGCTGGATGCGGAACAGGCCAGCGAACAGGACATTGGTATTCTGATGGCGGGTGGCAGCCTGGAAACCGAACCGGCAGCCGTCCAGAAGGTGTAACAGGTTATGGTCAAACGGCTGCGTCAAACGCTTAGAAGCCTGTCTATTCCGGCGCTGGCGGTAATCCTTGGTCTGGTTGTCAGCAGCTTTTTTGTACTGATGGCCGGCACCGACCCGGTTCAAACCTATCAGCGCATGTTCTGCGAGGGTTTTGGCTCGAAAGGCTGCCAAACCTTCGCCGATCTGCTAATTGTTACGGCAGAAGCCGAAGACGGCAGCCGGTCCACCGTCTTTGCCCCGTTTTACGGTGAGGGCGGGCATCGTATGGCGGTGGTGCTGGAGCGTGCCACGCTGCTCATTCTGACGGCGCTTTCGGCGACGGTGGCGTTTAAGGCCGGCCTGTTCAGCATCGGCATGGACGGTCAGTTTGTCCTGGGGGCGATTACGGTCGCATTTTTGGGTTACTGGCTGCCCACACAGGTTTATATGCTGCTGGGGGTAAGCGAGCCGGAAGCCGCGCCAGAAGCCCTGCTGACGATCATGCACGTGTTGATTCCGCTGGTGTGCATCGGGTTGGCAATGGCGGTCGGGGCGGTTTATTCCTGGATTGCCGGTTATCTGAAGGTTAAGCTGAACGTTAACGAACTCATCAGCACGATCATCCTGAATGCGATTGCCGTCCAGATTGTGAACTATCTGATCCGCTATCCGCTGCGCTCCGATTTTAACTCTACCGCGCGCACGCAGCGCATTGATGACACGGCCTGGCTCGTCCCCTTCAACCGGGGACTGTTTCCGGACGTGGAGTGGTTCTCCGGCGCGCGCCTGGGGATTGGCATCATCATCGCCATCCTGGTAGCCGTTCTAATCTGGTTCTTCCTGTGGCGCTCCACCGCCGGTTACGAACAGCGTATGGCGGGCGGGTCGCACCGGTTTGCGCGCTTTGGCGGCATCCCCAGCGAACGCGCGGCGCTGCGGGCGATGCTGCTCAGTGGGGCGCTCAGCGGGCTGGCCGGTGCGCTGGCGATCCTGGGCATCGAGCGGCGCGTGATAGACGGGTATGCCACCAGCGGCTTCGGGTTCGACGGCGTGATGGTGGCGATTCTGGCGCGCGAGTCGGTCGCCGGCATCATCCTGGTAGCGATGTTTTTTGCCGGGTTGCAGCAGGGGGCGACGAATCTGCAATTTGGCGATTTGCCCCGACAGTTGGGTGGTATCATCATTGCGTTCATCATCCTGTTCAGTTCGATGGAAAACTTCTTCCATGATCTGATCGCCCGCATCCAGGCGCGGCTGCGCCCCCGGAGAACACCCTATCCCAAAGAGGCAGGCGTTCCATGATTGAATTCCTGAATACCTACAGCCGTCAGTTACGCATCGGCCTGATTATCGCCGGCGTTGTTATCGTCCTGTTGCTGCTGATTGGCCTGCCGATGACGCTGCTTCAGAGCAGCATTCGCCTGGCGACGCCCTACGTGTTAGGGTCGCTGGCGGCGCTGCTCGCCAGCCGCGCCGGCGTGTTAAACCTGGCAATTGAAGGCAAGATGCTGCTCGGCGCGTTCGTCGCAGTGGTGACGGTGTACCAACCGGGTGTCCTGCCGGATCAGGGCCGCGATCCTATCCTGGGCGTGCTGGTGGCGGCGTTGTTCGGCGGCGGGCTGGGTTTCATCTTCGCCGTGTTATATCTGCGGATTCGCATCAATCTAGTCATCCTGGCGCTGGCCGTCAATCTGTTCGTAGCCAACGCGACCGTATTTTTCATGCGGGTGCTGTTCGGCGCGTTCGGTACGCTGGCCGACCCCAGCATTCGCAGCCTGTCCACGCTACAGCTGCCGTTCATCCACGATACGCCTTTTCTGGGGCCGCTGCTCAGCGGTTATCAGATTGTTGTCTATCTGGCCTGGGTGATGGTGCTGGTGGTGTGGGTGCTGCTGTTCCGCACGCAGTTTGGACGGCATATTCGCGCGGTAGGCGAAAACCGCGAGGCGGCGGAAAGCGTGGGCATCAATGTAACCCGCGTGCAGATTTTCGCGCTGACCTTAAGCGGAACGCTGGCCGGCATGGCCGGGGCGTTTTTGTCGCTGGGCGTACTCAGCCAATTTGTTGAGAATATGGTCAGCGGGCGCGGCTGGACTTCGATCACCATTTCGCTGTTCGCTTTCGAGCAGCCCATCGGCGCATTCGTGACGGCGCTGTTTTTTGGGCTGGCGGAGGCGCTGTCATTTTATCTGCAAAGCCGGCCTGAAGTAAACCTGCCGCCTGACCTGCTGCTGGCGCTGCCGCAGATCGCCACGATCACGGCGCTGGTGCTGGTGGCGCTGCGTATCCGCGCGGCTGAACTGGTCAAGCGGCGCACCTTCGCGCAGCAGTTCGGCCACGAACTGGACAAACTGCGACAGGGTATGTTGGCCGGAGGGCAGGATTAAGCGCGTTGTCCGGCAGCCGAGGATTCAAACACAGGAACAGTGTCAGGGCATGGCTGCAACACCATGCCCCGGCTGTTTTTGTCAGGGGACGTTGACCACAAAGCTGTCCGGTTTGCTGCATGTGCCGAAAGCGCCGCTGCTCCTGCGCGGGCAAACGCGCCAGTAATACAGGCCGTTCGCCAGTGGGTCGGTCTGAGAAGCCAGGGTATTGACGCCATCCACAATTTTGCTGGAACTGATGATACCGAATGAGGTTGTCCGGCTGACTTCGACCTTGTAGCCGGTCGCCCAGGCGATCAGATTCCAGGACAGCGTCGGCATGGTGGTGGCGAACTGCCTGGGCAGCGGCGCGGCGTTGGCCGCCGAATCCAGCTGGAAGCTGGCGGTGGCGCTCCAGTCAGAGAACGAGCCGCCGCTGGATTGGGTGCGGACGCGCCAGTAGTAGGGACGCCCGGCGGCCAGCACCGGCGCAGTGTAGCGCGTGCTGGACGCCTGCGCCGAGATGACTGCCCCGGATGAAAAATTATCGGTGGTGTCAATCTGAATTTCGTACCCGGCGGCGTATCTCACGGCGCTCCAGGTGAACACCGGCGCGGCGCTGGTGAGTGCTGCGCCGCCGACCGGCGCGGTCAGGGTGGGCGCGCCGGGGAGCTGGTTGCTGATGAAAACCATGAACGAACTCGCGCCCTGGCTGAGGACACTGATCTGTATCGCGTTGGTGCTGTCGTAGAAGGTTTCGCCCGGTTTCCAGCGCCCGTTTTCGCCGTTGACTACAAACGAAGCTGAACCGGCGGCGGGGTTATCCACCACCACCAGCGACGGGCCGGTGTTCGTGCCGGGCCAGCCGCCGCGCCCCAGCAGCACGTCATGGATGATGATGGCGCTGTCCGGGATGTTCTGGTCGTAGTTCTGCTGGCCGGTGGGGGCTTTAAAGCGCGCCTCAACCGTGTAGTAGTGGCTGGATGAGCCGTTGATCGGGATTTTCGCCATCAGGTAATTGGTGCTGGACTGCGGCAGTCGCAGCCGTTCCAGCGTGATCGTCGTTCCTGTGCCGGGGTTGATGGTGGCGAGGCGGCCAGGTGGTATCCAGCCGGATGAGTACAGGCTGTAGCCGATTGTGCCGGGCGGGATGCAGCCAAAACCCGCGTCCCATACCTGGCACGTGCCGCCGCTGCGGCTCATCACGTCCCACTGCGAGATGTAAATGTCCAGTTCGCTGGGCGGGTTGATGTGCGGCCCGGACGAATGGCTGAGGCCGAAGCCGTGTCCCATCTCGTGGGTGATGTAATCATACTCCTGCGCCCAGGGAGGCAGCCAGGTGAGACTCCAACTCCGGTACTGTCCGTCGAGGCTGGTGTAATACCAGCCGCCCCAGGCGCAGCAGTCCAGCACGTCGCTGAACATCATGTTAATGCCGTCGTAGAGCGTGAAATTGACGTATGGGTTGGCGGCGTTCACGCAGTCGGCAAACAGCGCATCCAGATTTGCGTTGACCGTCGAGGTGCTGCCGGCATAATACGACCGGGGATGCGGCATCGGCAACCAGGCCAGATGCGTGGATGTCCCGGCGATATTGACGGTATCGTAGGAAATCTGCCGCCAGTAGTGGTCAATGCCCGGATAGGTGTTTCCGAACAGGGCGTTGTATTCGCCGGGCGCATGAGGTACGTCGGGGTCGCCCTGGAACTGGCATAAAATGTTGACCCAGGGCTGCGAGCCGGACACCGCCGGAGCGCCATAAGGCGCGCCCTGGGCCGACGGCTGCCCGCCGGCGGTTTCGATGGCGGTCACTTCCAGCGATGGCAGGGGCGTGGTCGGGAAAAAACCGCCCTGTCCCTGTGTGCCGCCGGAGCGCCCCGTTACCCGCACTTCCTGGTCGCGCAGGCTGAAAGCGGTCTGGAAATCGAGTCCTGACAGTTGGGCGACTGCCTGACCATCCCGGTTCTGGAGCAGGATAAGCTGTCGAGGCGGAAGGTTAGAGTCGCGCGGCGGGTCGCCGTTCAGCACCGCGATATAGCCGGTCAGTGTGGTGCTGCTCTGGGCGGCGACGCCCAGTGCGCCGATCAGAAGAAAACACGCAAGAAGAAACAGGATAAAAGCGAGACGATGTTGGTAATAGGGCATTGGTTATATCCCCTTGAGTATATGCCTATTATAATCATCTGCGCTCATCCATGACCCTTAATAACGGTCCTGTGATACAAAAATTCATAATTACAGGAGTGCCGAAGTGTCTGTTCCGCCTCACCAACAAGACCCCTGGACGCGCGTGCGCACCGTTCATGACCTGCCCGCCGATGAGGTGATTTCGGCGGTGCAGAAGGAAATCCGTCGAGGCAACACCGAAAATGCCGTTCTGCTGGCTTACGAAATGCTGACGACCAGCCCGGAACTGGAAGCCTATCTGTGGGGCAGGCTTCAGGTTATCTCGGTGGAAGATGTCGGCTTCGGGCAGGTTAACGCGCCGGTGCTGGTGGAAACGCTGTACCAGATGCACCAGCGTTTGCCACGTCCGCGCGGCGACCGCTATCTGTTCGCCATTCATGCTGTGCGGTACCTGTGCCAGTGCCAGAAGGAACGCGGCAGCGACGACCTGCTCAACTGGGCGAAGCTGGCCGTTGAAAGGGAAGGGCGATTGCCGGAAATCCCCGATTATGCGATAGATATGCACACCCGGCGCGGCCAGGAAATGGGCCGCGATTACGAGTATTTTCTCACCGAAGCGGCGCAGGTTCACCCAGAAATGCCGGGCCGAGACCTGACCTACCGGGATCGCCTGCTGGATGCCTTCCGCGCCGGGAAGTTGTAAACAGGCGATCAATCGCTCAGGCCAGCATTCGCCGGTAGAGCGCAGCCACGCCGTCTATGTCGAGTTTCTGGATGACACGGACGTTGGGCTTGTGGCCGGAGCGCGCCATGTGGTCAATAATCGTCTGCCCGCGCGTGTGCGTGCCGTGCAGTTCGACGGTGACGGCGTATTCGGCGCTCTGGCGGATTAGATCAGGCTGCAAAGTAATTGCCATCGCCAGTGGGTCGGGCAGCAGGTAGCCGGGATAACGGTAAGTCTTGATGAGTTCGACGGTGACTCGGCTGGTCGCTTTCATGAAGCGGGCGGCGTCCGTATCGAGTTCGGTCAGCGCCTCGAACTGCGGCCAGGTCATCGGGTGTGCGAGCGTGGTTTCCCACGACAGCATGGTAGCCATGGGGAATACACGCAGCGCCATATATGCGGCTTCCGGGTCGCAGTAGATGTTAAATTCGGAGGTCAGGTTGGCGGTATTGCCCATCGCCTGAATAGTGCCGCCCATAAACACAAACTGCCTGATTTTGACCGGGAAGGATGGGTCAAGCTGGGCGGCCAGGGCGATATTGGTCAGCGGGCCGAGCGCGACCAGCGTATACTGGCCGGGCGCTTGGTTCGCCAGGCGGATGAGCGCGTTAACGGCATGTTCGCTCTCGGCGCGGCGCTGCGTGTTTGGGCGGTTTTGCCAGTTCCCTAAGCCGTCCTCGGCATGGACATGCTCTTCTGGCGACCAGTCGGCAATTAACGGGCGATCTGCTCCCCGATAGACCGGCGCGTCTTTTTTCATGATGTCCAGTACCGTCAGCACGTTTGGCACGACCTTATCCACGTGAACGTTGCCGGTGACGGTGGTGATGGCCTCGACGGTGACGTCGGGGGATGCCAGCGCCATCATGATCGCCTGGGCGTCGTCCACGCCCGCGTCGGTATCAATAATCATTCGCATGGTGTTAACCTTTCACGAGTGTTGAAAGCTGCTGTGCCGTCAGGCAGTAAATCAGGGCTGCTTCGGCCAGGCTCTTTATCTCCACGTATTCATCAACCGAGTGCGCATTCGCGCCGGAAGGCCCAAGCCCACAGACGGTTGGGATACCCTGCTCAATCAGCAGATAGCCCTCATTGGCCGGCCCTGCGACTGCCCGCTCCGGTTCAATCCCTTTGACCTGCCGCACAGCCGCTTCGACGATGCCGAACAGCGGGGCGTTTTCGTCGGAAATGGCCGCCGGAGCATGGTTTAATAATTCGTAATGGAACTTTACCCGCTGGCGATTGATTTTGCCAATACTGTCCAGCAGCAGGTCTTCGACCTGGGTGATGTTATATTCCGGCGTGATGCGAATATCAAGCAGCGCCTCACAGCGATCCGGCACGACATTGATGCTGCTGCCACCGCTGATGACCGTGCCGGGTGTGAAAATCGTCCGGTAGGGGGCGAAATATTTGTGAGTGGAGTAGGGGGGCTGAAGGCGTTCAAGTTCGAGCAGCAGAGATGCCATCGCCGTTACAGCATTTGCGCCGGCTGTACCATCCTGCCATTCGGACGAGCCAGTATGAATCGCCTGGCCTTCGCAGACCAGCCGGTAGCGAACCAGTCCGCGATGTCCCAGGATGATCTGGTCGCCGGAATAGGCGTAAATCGCGCCTAGGCCATTCAGCAGACCGTTAGCTGCCAGCCACCTGATGCCCAGTGTGCCGGTCGCGCCGGATTCTTCATCTGGCACGCAGAGCAGCTGTGCGCGCCCTGCCGCCAGTGAACCCGGATGGTGTGCCAGCGCCGCCAGGGCGTACAGTGCCGCCGTCATGCCACCTTTGGTATCTACCGCGCCGCGCCCATAAATCCGGCCATCGGCGATTGCGCCGGAAAAAGGCGGGAACGTCCAGCGGCTTTCATCGCCGGGGGGTACGGTGTCCAGATGTCCCAGCAGCAGCAGGCCGGTCGGGCCGCTTTCAGCGGTGCTGACGATCACATTTGGGCGGGCAGGATTCGCGCCGACGATCTGCGCGTGCAGACCCAGCACCCGCGCCTGCGCGGCGATAGCCTCGGCAAGGTGACGCTCGTCGTGGACGCCGTTCACAGACGGAATTTGCAGCAGGCGGTGGCAAAAATCCGTCATCTCAGACTGGAAGCGGTGAATGGTGGAATCGAGTTGATGGTTCATGGCCGGGGATTGTACCCGATCTGACCATAAGCTTAACAGTCCAGAAAACCAATAAAAGTGTAGGCTAAGGGTATGATGTTTGTCAGGAATTGACCTGAGAAATGTCGGGTGTCTGAGATTGTGAAATAATGTACAATCTCTGAAGTGTCCAATTGGGGGATACATCAAGGAAAACTTCGATATGTTGAGAAACCAGAAAAAGCCTGCTCCCCCTTCAGACGATAAGCGATGGCGTCTGGTCGAGGCGACGATGCGTCGTCACGGCTACGACCCGAACGCGCTGATCGAGGTTTTGCATACGGTGCAAGAGTCGTTTGGTTTTCTGGAAGAAGAATCGCTGCAATTCGTCGCCGCCTCGCTGAGTGTTCCGCTCAGCCGAGTTTACGGCGTGGCGACCTTTTACCACTTCTTCAACCTTAAACCTCAGGGCGAACATAGCTGCGTCGTTTGTATGGGAACAGCCTGTTATATTAAAGGCAGCGGCGCTATCGTCGAAGCCATCCAGAACGAATTTGGGATTAAGCCGGGAGAAACCACGCCGGATAACAAATTCTCGCTGCTGTCGGCGCGCTGTCTGGGGTCGTGCGGCCTTGCGCCGGCGGCGGTTCTGGACAGCAGCGTGGCCGGAAAGCTGGAGCCACAACAGGTTGTCGAGCAAATCCGGGAGTGGACGAAATGATGATCGAGGACCTGCACAAGATCACCGATGCCGAACGCGCCGAGGCGCAAAAGTACGAGCATCACATTCACGTTTGTATGGAAACCGCCTGCATCGCCTCGAAAAGCGATCAGGTCAAAGAAGCCCTGACCGAAGCGGCTGAACGCGCCGGCAAACCCTGCCGCGTTAAAGGCGTGGGGTGCATGGGGTTATGCGCCGCCGGGCCGCTGGTTAAGGTTGAGCCCGACGGCACCATGTATCAGGGTGTGACGCCTGGGGATGCCGACGAGATCGTCCAGAAGTTGGGCGACAGCCCGGTCAGCCGCCTGGAATGTGACACCAAAGTGCCGTTCTTCCAACGCCAGGTGAAGATCGTGCTGGAGAATTCCGGCATGATTGACCCGGAGCGCATCGAAGATTACATTGCGAACGATGGTTATCTGGCGCTGTATACGGCGCTGACGACCATGACGCCTTCGGAAGTGATCGCCCAGGTTGCCAAAAGCGGGCTGCGTGGGCGCGGCGGCGCGGGGTTTTCGACCGGCCTGAAGTGGACGACGGTCGCCAAAAGCCCTGGGGAGCGCAAATTCGTGATCTGTAACGCCGACGAGGGCGACCCCGGCGCGTTTATGGATCGGAGCGTTCTGGAAGGCGACCCGCACGCTGTGCTGGAAGGTATGGCATTGGCGGGTTATGCCGTCGGCGCAAGCCAGGGCTATATCTACGTCCGCGCGGAATATCCGCTGGCCGTTGAACGCCTGAAGATCGCCATTCGCCAGGCCAAGCGGCTCGGCCTTCTGGGCGAAAATATCTGCGGGACGACCTTCAGCTTTAATGTGGACATCCGGCTGGGCGCCGGCGCATTTGTTTGCGGCGAGGAAACCGCACTGATCGCCTCCATCGAAGGACGTATGGGGCAGCCGCGCCCGCGTCCACCCTATCCGGCGGAGCGCGGCCTGTGGGGGTATCCCACTCTGATTAACAACGTTGAGTCTTACGCCAACATCGCGCCGATTATGCGGAAGGGCGCGGACTGGTATTCCGCCATCGGTACGGAAAAAAGCAAAGGCACAAAAGTTTTTGCGCTGACCGGCTGTATTGTCAACACCGGCCTGATCGAAGTGCCAATGGGCATCACCCTGCGCGAGATCGTTTTCGAAATCGGCGGCGGCATCCCGGATGGCAAGAAGTTTAAAGCGGTGCAGACCGGCGGGCCTTCTGGCGGGTGCATCCCGGAAGAATATCTTGATATGCCGGTGGACTTTGAATCGCTGCTACAAATCGGCTCTTTCATGGGGTCGGGCGGCATGATCGTCATGGACGAAACCTCCAATATGGTGGATGTCGCCAAGTACTTCATGGAATTCTGCATGACCGAATCCTGCGGCAAGTGTGTGCCGTGCCGCGTCGGCACGGCGCAAATGTATGATCTGCTCGATAAGCTGACGAAAAATGAAGCCACGATGGACGACCTGCAACTGCTGGAGCGGCTGTGCGATGTGGTCAAATATACCAGCCTGTGCGGGTTGGGGCAGGGCGCGCCGAACCCCGTGTTAAGCACGCTTCGTTATTTCCGTCACGAATACCTGGCTCGCATTCAGGAGGCCAATCATGAAGCAGCCTTCCTCACGGATTAAAACACTCAAGATTGACGGCCAGGATGTAGGCGCGCACGAGGACGAAACGATTCTGGAAGTCGCGCGCGAGAACGGAATCTTCATTCCGACGTTGTGCGAACTGGAAGGGTTGTCGCCGCATGGCGGTTGCCGCCTGTGTCTGGTCGAGATTAAAGGCATCAATAAACTGCTGCCGGCCTGTGTGACGCACGTCGAAGAGGGCATGGAAGTGACCACCAACTCGACGCGCCTTCAGGATTACCGGCGCACCATCCTGGAACTGATTTTTTCAGAAGGCAACCACATCTGCTCGGTGTGCGTGGCGAACGGCCACTGCGACTTGCAGGCGCTGGCGCAAAAACTCGGCATGTTCCATGTGAGCGTGCCGTACCTGAACCCGCGCCGCGCGGTGGATGCCTCGCACGAGCGGTTTGCGCTGGATCGCAACCGCTGTATTCTGTGTACGCGCTGCGTGCGTGTGTGCGACGAAATCGAAGGCGCGCACACCTGGGATGTCAGCGGACGCGGGATTGAAGCGCGCATCGTCACCGACCTGAACCAGCCCTGGGGCGAGTCGGAAACCTGTACAAGCTGCGGCAAATGTGTTAACGTTTGCCCCACCGGCGCGCTGTTCGAGAAGGGCAAGGCAGTGGCCGAAATGGCGAAGAAGCGCGGCTTCCTGCCTTATCTGACGCTGATGCGGGAGAAGCGAACACGATGAGCAAAGTACGTCTGGCAACTGTCTGGCTCGATGGCTGCTCCGGCTGCCACATGTCCTTTCTCGATATGGACGAACGGCTGATCGAACTGGCCGACCAGATCGAGCTGGTTTATAGCCCACTGGTAGACCCGAAAGAATTTCCAGAAGCGGTGGATGTCACGCTGGTCGAAGGCGCGGTCAGCACCAACGAAGACCTGGAAAAAATACGCCACATTCGGGAACATACGCGCATACTGGTATCGCTGGGTGACTGCGCCGTGACGGCCAACGTGCCTTCCATGCGCAACTCGTTCAGGGTCGGTGAAGTGCTTGACCGGGCGTACATCGAAAACGCCACCATCCACCAGCAGATTCCCAACGTGAGCGTGCCAACCCTGCTGCGGCGGGTGCTGCCGGTACATTCGGTGGTGCCGGTAGATGTTTTTGTGCCGGGTTGCCCGCCATCTGCCGATACCATCTACTACGCAATCACCGAGCTGCTTCAGGGCCGCACGCCTGATATGAGCGACCGCTCCCGGTTTGGGGCATAGGAGAAGCCATGGCGCAACAGATTACCATAAACCCTGTGACCCGCGCCGAGGGACACGGGAAGATCACGATTTTCCTGGATGACGACGGGTATGTGCGGGATGCCCAGTTTCATGTGACGCAGATTCGCGGGTTTGAAAAATTCTGCGAAGGCCGCCCGTTTTACGAAATGCCGTCGCTGATGGCGCGTATCTGCGGCATCTGCCCGGTCAGCCACCTGATTACGTCCGCCAAAGCCTGCGACGAACTGATGGCAGTTGAGATTCCAGAGACGGCTCAATATCTGCGCCGGATTATGAATCTCGCCCAGCTTGTCCAGTCGCACGCGCTCAGCTTTTTCCACCTGGCTTCGCCGGACTTTTTACTGGGGTTGGACTCTGACCCGGTTCAGCGGAACATCTTCGGCGTGATGCAGTCGCACCCGCAGATTGCCCGCGACGGTATTATGCTGCGTAAGTTTGGTCAGCAAATTATCGAACTGCTGGGCGGCAAACGCATCCATCCCGGCTGGATCGTCCCCGGCGGCGTCAGCGAACCGCTGACGGTGGAGAAGCGCGACCAGATTCTGGCAACCATACCGGAAGCTCTGGCGACCATCCAGCGCACGCTGGACTGGTTCAAGCGCACGTTTGATAACTACCCGGAGGAAATCCGCACCTTCGCCAATTTCCCCTCGCTGTTTATGGGGATGGTGAACGACGAAGGCGAACTGGTGCATTACGAAGGCCACCTGCGTTTCGTGGATGCTACCGGCAAGGTAGTTGCGGACGGCATCCGGGCTGAAGATTATCAGGATTACATCGGCGAGGCGGTTGAACCCTGGTCTTACCTCAAGTTCCCGTATTACAAACCGGCGGGTTATCCTGACGGCATTTACCGGGTGGGGCCGCTGGCGCGGCTGAATATCATCAATTTCTGTGGCACGCCGCTGGCCGATGCCGAATGGGCTGAGTTCCGTGAACTGGGGCGTGGTGCGGTTCTGAGTTCCTTCCACTATCACTACGCGCGGCTGATCGAAATTCTTAACGGCATCGAGCGTATTGAGCATATCCTGAACAAGCCGGACATCCTGAGCAAAAATGTCCGCGCTTATGCCGAACCGAACCGCCTGGAGGGCGTGGGCATTGCGGAAGCGCCGCGCGGAACGCTGCTGCATCACTACCGCATCAACGAGGACGGCATCATCACTTATGCCAACCTCATCATCGCTACCGGCCATAACAACCTGGCGATGAACCGGGGCGTGCTGCAGGTCGCCAAACACTTCGTCAGCGGCATGAAAATGCAGGAAGGGATGCTCAACCGGGTAGAGGCCGTCATCCGCGCTTATGATCCGTGCCTGAGCTGTTCGACACACGCCGTCGGCCAGATGCCGCTGCAAATCCAGCTGCTCAGCCCCGATGGGACGATTCTGGACGAACTCAGACGTTAATGGCGCGTGTGTTAATTGTTGGGTATGGCAACCCGCTGCGCGGCGATGATGCCCTGGGATGGCACGCCGCGCAGCAGCTTTCCGAAAACATCCGCCGGCAGGATGTCGAAATCCTGACCTGCCACCAACTGACGCCCGAACTGGCCGAGCGATTGAGCCGCAGTGAGCGGGTGATTTTCATTGATGCCGCCTGTGTGGGCGTCCCCGGCGAGGTATCGCAGCAGCGCGTTTCGCCCGCCGTTTCGGCAGCGGTGGATTTCACCCACCACTTCGATGTTCCGGCTTTGCTGGCCTGTACGCAGATTCTTTATGGTGTCTGTCCACAGGCTGTGTTATGCTCCGTCGCAGCCGAATCGTTTGAACTGACGGAAAGCCTGTCGCCGGCAGTGGAGGCCGCTGTCCCAGAACTGCTCGAACGAGTCTATCGTTTATTAGAATAATGCGCGGGAGTCGAGATTATGTGTTTAGCGATACCGGGGCAAATCATCAGCATCGAAGAAGCAGAAGCAGGCAATCCCTTCATGCGGATGGGAAAGGTCAGCTTCGGCGGTGTGGTGAAAGATGTGAACCTGGCCTGTGTGCCGGAAGCGCAGGTGGACAACTATGTGATTGTCCACGTTGGGTTTGCGATCAGCATGGTGGATGAGGCTGAGGCGAATCGCGTTTTCGAGTATTTGCGGGAAATGGATGAATTGGCCGAATTAGAAGACGAGTCGGCGTAGTGGTAGGGGCTGCACGCGGCCTGGCGTGCGCTCTGGCGTTCTTTTTGCCTGGGGGCGAGCCGGGCCGTTGATGGTTTATAGCTGTCTCCGGCGCGTTATTTCACAGGCGGGATGTCGAAGCTGAAGCGAAAGAAATTGTCGGGATCGTACTGGGCTTTGATCGCCATCAAACGCCGCTAGTTCTCCGGCAGATAAGCGTCGCCGGCGTGTTCCTGCGCTTCTTCGCCTTCCAGAAAATTCATAAGATTTGGCGCAGGAAACCACCAGCTTTAGCGGGTGGATGAATGCGCTCTTGCTCCTTTCGCGGCATAATGGTCTTGGGTGAAGATACTCCCTCACGGGAGCAACGGTTACTGTACCCGTGCAACTTCCAAACCGAGCC
>JACAES010000105.1 GCA_013388735.1 Chloroflexota bacterium
CCGCGACACGGCGGAAAGCAGCCAGAGCGGCATCCGCTGGCGCAGCGCCCATTCCGCGATGGCTTCCCGCGCGGCCAGCGGCACCAGGCGGAACAGCGGCGCGATGTTGTGGTCGGCCAGGCTGGGCGCGGCGGGATGGTCGAACACCTTGCAGCCCAGGTAGCCATCGAACTTCCAGGGATACCCTTTCGGGCGCGGCAGCGGCTGGAAAGGCCGGCGGTAGCAGTTTTCTGCCAGCGGCGCGCCGTCGGCGGCGTGCAGCGCCAGTTCGACGCGGGCGCTGTCCCTCGGCGCGACCGGCCAGTCTGCCTCTGCCACCCGCAGCGCGGCATTGGCCGCCACGTCGAGTGTGCGTTCGTCCTCCAGCAGCAGCCGGTCGGCGGCGTCGTAAATACGCCACGACAGGCGCGCCTTGAGGTACGCGCGGGGCGTGTCGTTGAACACCCACAGGGCGACAGGCCGGCGGCCATCGTGTTCCAGGGCCGGCAGCACCGGCTGCGATGCCTGCCGGAGCGCGGCGTAACCGCCTTTGGGCCGGCGCGCCACATCCAGCACGCCGCACCCCACCTGCGGCGCGAGGTCGTTAAGCGAGAAATGAACATAACCGGCGCAGGTTTCGGCGCGCAGCCGCCGGAAGTGTTCGATGTGGTAGCGCGTCAGTTCCGCCTGATACTCCCACAGCGTTTCGATCTGCCCTTCCAGGTGGCGCAGGCGTTCCCAGGCTTCGGGGTGCTGGCGCAGCGTTTCAACCGCCGCCGGCGCTTCAAAGCCGAATTCGGTCGGCAGCCGGGGATGGTGGCGATATACATCGGTGTACCGCGCCGACCAGATCGCGCCGTAATACGAATGCAGATCGCCGGCGCGCCGCCAGTCTTTTTCCATCTGGCCGGAGCAGATGAACACCGAGCGCGTCGGGTCCTGTTGGAGCGCGTCGGCGTACAGCGCCGGGTCGGGATGGCGTTCGAGATTTTTGCGCCGCGTAAAAACCATCGTCGGCTCGTTGTGGCAGGCCCAGGTCATCACCGACGGGTGATTGTCCAGCATTTCGATCATCCGCCGTTGGAGCGCCCGCGCCCGCGCTTCAAATTCCGGCGAGGGATCGTGTGTCCAGTTCAGCTCAAAATCCTGCCAGACCAGCATCCCGGCGCGGTCGCACAGGTCGTACAGTTCCGGCGGCGAAACGTGAACATGGACGCGCAGCAGGTTGAGGTTGGCGTCCCGCGCCAGCGCCACGTCCCGCGCCAGGGCGTCGCGGTCGAACTGCGACAGGTACAGGCCGGGCATGTAGGACGTGCCGCGCAGGAATACCGGGCGCTCGTTGATGAAATAGGTGAAGCACCGGGGCGAACGTTCCAGGCGCACGGTGCGCACGCCGAAGGTTTCGACCCGCTCACTTTGTTCGCCCTCCGCGCTGTTTAAGGAGGCCCGCAGGCGGTACAGGTTCGGCTGGCCGTGATCCCAGGGCCACCACAGGTGCGCCTCCGGGATGTGCAGCGTGTAGTCCAGAGTATGGACGCCCGGCGGCAGCGCCAGCGCATACCGCCCCTGCACGCCGGGGCCGTCGTGGTTGTCGGCCTGGATGTCCAGGAGCAGCGCGCCTTCCCAGGTTTCGTCGCCGGCGTTGGCCGCCGTCAGCCGCACGCTGACCGTGCCGTCCGGCGCCGTGCGAACCCGCGCCGCATCCAGGCTGAAACCGTCGTCCAGCAGCAGCCAGACCGGACGCCAGATGCCGATGGGATTCACGTCCGGCGGGATGACGCCCTCGGCGTGTTCGTACAGCCCCTTCACCAGACCGCGCAGCACGTGGTCAATCGGATAGCTGCCGCGCGGATTGGGCGGGTCCCAGGGCGAGGTGACGCGCACCAGCAGGGCATTGTCGCCGGGACGAATCGCCTCGGTCACGTCCAGCGTGAAGGGCGCGAATCCGCCTTCGTGCTGGCCGACCAGACGCCCGTTAAGCCAGACGGCGGCAAAATAATCCACGCCTTCAAAGTGCAGCCGGGCGCGGCGCGGCAGCGCGTCCGGGGCGGCGAACACGCGCCGATACCACCACGCCTGATGGTTGAGCGGGCGCAGATGCTCGCCCCAGTAAAGCCGGTCGGGGAACAGCGCCGGCTGAATGTGCGCGCTTTCAGGAACGTCCAGCCAGCCCTCGGCAGGCAAGGCTTCCGGCGTGTCCGGGGAATCCAGCGGGGTCGGGGTCACTTGCCAGTCCCCCGACAGCCGCCGGCGCGATTCATGAGTCCGTGTTGGATGGCTGTATTGGTTCATCGAGGGCCGATTATATCGCGACTTACAGCATCAGGTAGTGATTTTTGTTCCGGTACATGACGGCCACCGGCGCACCCTGCCGGGGCAGCCGTTCGCGTTTGAGGTCGTTGCGCGTCCCGCTCTGTTTGCCGATGATGAGCGTGCCGTCGTCCG
The DNA here is from genome assembly GCA_013388735.1 of Chloroflexota bacterium. Classification (GTDB taxonomy): domain Bacteria; phylum Chloroflexota; class Anaerolineae; order Aggregatilineales; family Phototrophicaceae; genus CFX2. The sequence continues at coordinate 2,425 of JACAES010000105.1, forward strand.
GCGCGCGGAAGGCGTATTCGACCGTGACGATATAATCATCGTCGCTGTCGGTGCGGGCGCTGGCTATCGTCACTTCGCCGGGGATCAGCCGGCCTTCACGCATCAGCCGGCCGTGACGCTGGCTGGCGCTGAACATGCCGATGGCAACCGTCCAGCAAATGCCGTTCCAAAGGATGGCGAAAACGATCAGGAACGTGGGCGGGTCGTTGTGGGCGGCCAGTTTTGCGACGCCGGGGTTTTCCGGCAGCAGCAGCACATCCACGCGCGCGCCGCGTTCGGCATCTCTGTACACCTCATAGGCGACGCTCTGCTCGCCGGAATAGGAACCGCCGTTGTAGGCATACTCAAAATAGAGGTAGTAGGTGTCGCTGTCGTCACCGCTGGAAATGCGTTTGTCGGCGATTGTCCCCGGCGTGATGATACCGCGCGCGGCAAGCGCCTGCGAGATGGAAATATCCCGCAGCGCCAGCCCGATCACCATCGCGCCGATGACCAGGAAAGGCAGCATAAACAAAACGCCGCAGGCCAGGCCGGCCACCGAACGCGGACGGCGGGCGCGCCCAGCCACGAAAGCCGCGTATTCGAGGTTCATCACAAACACGTCCTCGCCTGGCTGAAAGGTTTCTTCATGCACCGGCGGCGCATAGGCGGGCGCGGCATCCGGCGCGGCGGCGTACCGCTCCGAACCGCAAAAACGGCAAATGCTGCCGCCGCTGTTTTCGCCGCCGCAGGCCGCACACGTCCACGTATCCGAACGGACGGGCGCGCTCACTTTCCGGGGTGATTCCGGCGCGGGCGTTTCGACGCTCAAGCCCGGCGCGGCGCTTTCGTCCGCCGATTGCATGGTGGCTACTTTTTTCTTCACGTACAGGTTTCCGGCCAGGTCGCGCACTCTGGCGTCGCGGTCTTTCTGGCTGACGTGCCGCAGCAGATCGGTCACGCGCGGGTCGTCAAATTGGCGGATTTCCAGCAGGGCTTCCAGACGCGCCGCCGGTTTCGGGTCTTTGAGAATCGTCTGCGCCAGTTGTTTAAGCCGGGCTGTGTCGGCCATCCTGTCTCCCTTTTGCGTCAGTTCAGCTTCCTTAATTGTAGAACAGCAGGCGTTAAGAGCGTGTGAAGCGGCATGAATACCCCTTGAATTTGAGGGATACCCAATGCACCAAAGACACGGCCAACCTCCGGTAATTGGGGGCGGCAGCCACAGCGGGCGCGGTTTAAGAGGGATATAATTAGGTTGATCTAAATATATGGGGGAGAGGGGACTTTTGATGCGCGCAGGAACATCTCTCCGGCTATCCTATAGAAAGGGAAACCCCTCGCCCCCCCGCCGCCTACTGCGCGTACTGTTTAACCACCTGGCGCGCCACCACCATACGATGCACTTCCGACGCGCCGTCGTAGATGCGGAAGGCGCGGGCGGCCTCGTACCAGGTGCTGAGCGGCAGATCGCGCGTGACACCCATCCCGCCGCAAATCTGGATGGCGCGGTCAAGGACGCGGTTCACGGTTTCGGCGACGAAGATTTTGCACATCGAGGTTTCCTGCCGCGCCTGCTGCCCCTGTTCCAGCAGCCAGGCGGCCTGCTGAATCATCAGCCGCCCGGCGTGCAGTTCCAGTGCGGAGTCGGCCAGCATCCACTGGATGGCCTGATGGCCGGTCAGTTTGCTGCCGAAGGCTTCACGCTCGGCGGCGTAGCGGGTGGCGATCTCCAGCGCGCGCTGGGCGATGCCCGTCCAGCGCATACAGTGGGTCAGCCGCGCCGGGCCAAGCCGCTGCTGCGTGAGCGCGAAACCCTGTCCCTCGCCGCCCAGAATGGCACTGTGTGGCAGGCGCAGATCATGAAAGCGCATTTCCGGGTGGCCGCCCAGGTCGGCAGCGCCCATCGTCGGCACATGGCGCACCAGTTCGATGCCGGGTGTATCTGCCGGGGCCAGGAACAGCGTCGAGCCTTTATGCACCGGCACGTCCGGGTTGCTGACGGCCATGATGATGAGGAAGGCCGCGCCGTCTGCTCCACTGGTGAACCACTTGTGGCCGTTAATCACCCATGTATCACCGTCGCGCACGGCACGTGTCTTGAGCATGGTCGGGTCAGACCCGGCGCCGGGGGCCGGTTCGGTCATGGCGAAGGCGGAGCGAATCTGTCCTGCCGCCAGCGGTTTAAGGTAGCGTTCGGTCTGCTCCTGGTTGGCGAACATATGCAGCAGGTGCATATTGCCCTCGTCCGGCGCGGCACAGTTGAGCGCCGCCGGCCCAAGCAAGCTGCGCCCGGCGGCCTCGAACACCGGCACAATCTCCTGAAGCGACAGCCCCAGGCCGCCCAGTTCCGGCGGCATCTGCGGCGCCCACAGCCCGGCAGCTTTGGCCCGGTCGCGCAGGGCAGCCAGCACGTCCGCCGGCACGCGCTGGCCGGGGTTGTGGATATAATGTTCCAGCGGGATCACTTCAGAGTCAACAAATTCGCGCACGCGCCGCGTGATGTCCTGGACGTGAGGCGGTAGGGAAAAATCCATTTGGGCTGTCTCCTTGAATAAGTTAAAAAGTTCCGGGTGCCGGGTTCTGAGTGAAAGTGAAAAAGGCGCAGCGCGCAGGCCCAGCGTTTGATTTTTTCCCCCAAGTTTAGCACGGGCGGCGGGGATGGGATACCATCGAAAGACACAGGCGCGTTTGTCGTTTCCGGTTAAAATGGACAGTAGATGATGAGGGTGAGTCCATGCCTATCCCAACCGACTTTCGCCAGCGGATAACCGAATACCTCGAAGCCGTCACCGGCAGCCCGGTGGAGATTATATCGCTCCAGACGATGGCCGGGGGCGCATCCCGCGATACGTGGTTGATTCACATGCGCGCGCAGGGACAGGAAGAACGCCTGGTGCTGCGCCGCGACCTGCCCACTTCGATGCTTGACCGGACGCTGGACCGCGAGCAGGAATTCGCCCTGATGACCGCCGCCCATGCCGCCGGCGTGCGCGTGCCGCAGCCGCGCTGGTTCTGCTCCGAGCCGCATATTCTGGGCGAGCCGTTCCTCATCTACGGGTATGTGGAGGGGGTTTCCCTCGGCGCGCAGGTGGTCAGCCGACCGGAACTGGCCGAGGCGCGCCGCCGGCTGCCGGAGCAGATGGGCGAGCAGCTGGCGCGTATTCACCGGATGGATGCCGCGTCGTTCGATTTTCTGCCGGGGCCGCGACCGGGTTATTCCCCGGCGCAGGAAGCGGTGCTGCAAGTGCGCGCCATGCTCATCCGGTTGGGCGTTCAAAATCCGACGCTGGCGTTTGGCGTGCGCTGGGTGGAGCGGCATCTGCCTGCCGGGGGCGAGGCGGTGCTGCTGCATGGCGATTTCCGGGTCGGCAACTTCATCGTGTCGGAAAGCGGCCTGAATGGCATCGTGGATTGGGAGTTCAGCCGCCTGGGCGACCCCTGCGAGGAACTGGCCTGGCCGTGTCTGCGCGACTGGCGTTACGGTAACGGCTCGCTCCGATTGGGTGGCATCGGCCAGCGCGAACCGTTTATCCAGGCATACGAGCGCGCCAGCGGGCGGACGATTGATCGTAAAATTGTGGACTTCTGGGAGATTCTGGGCAATCTGCGCTGGGCGGTGACGGCGCTCTCTCAGGCTAACCGCCATTTAGCGCAGGGCGAAACCAGCGTCGAACTCGCCAGCCTGGGGCGGCGCTCGGCGGAGATGCAGTTGGAAATGCTGCGCTTGATCGCCGAGCAGGGGGTATAAATGTACGACCGTCCCACCTTAAACGAACTGCTGGACGCGGTGCGCGTCCACCTGGAAGAGAATATCATCCCGCTGCTCAAGGATGACCGTAAGCTGTACTATCAAACCCTGGTGGCGGTGAATATGCTGCGCATCGCCGGGCGCGAACTGACGATGAATGCGCTGCATATGCAGGCGGAATGGGATCGCCTGAACTTTTTGCAGGGTTCATCAGGCACGATACCTGCCGACGACGACGAGGCGCGTCAGGCGCTGGCGGAACGTAATCATCGTCTGTGCGAGGACATCGCCGCCGGCGCTTACGATCAGCACCCGCGCAAAGCCGCTTTGTTTGAACACCTGCTGGCGACGGCAGTTGAGCAGCTTCAGGTCGCTAATCCGCACTTTATACAGGTTCTGGCGCTGGAGGATAACGAGCGCGACCGGCGGCGCTGAAGCTCAGGGCTGTACGTACACCCAGGCTTCAAGGCCGCTTTTGAGCGTGGCGCGAACCCGGCGGTAGGCGCGGGTTTCGTACTCGTCGCCGCGCGCCAGTTCGTCCGGCGTCAGTTCCAGCACAAAGCCGTCAATGCGACCATCCGGGTCGGGGACGGCGATGGGGTAGCGGTGCAGCCCCAGCACGACCTCGCTTTTACGGAAGCCCGGCAGCGTGTCCGGCATTCCCAGAATCGAACGCCCGAAAACGACCTGCTGAACGGTGGGGATTTTGAGCGTGCCGTAAACAAACAGCCGTTCCGCCATAGCCGGGACCTCTGCAATACTTGCGGGCTTTCCCTGTAATCATAATGGAAAAAGGTTGAAGATTACATTCGGTTACGCCTGATGATCTGTACCTTTTTGAGGTGAGCAATATCATATTTATTACAGGCGTGAACAAAAAGGCGGGGCATTTTCCATCATCAGTCGCGCTGGATAGGGCAAGTGGCTGCTGCAAAAGCAGTTTATGCGCGGCATCCAGCTTTCGCAGGATAAGTGAGTGCCGCGCGCCTAAAGCCGGCGTCCCATCAGCGGATGGGGCGGCCCGACCTCGACGACGTTCTGCATGTCCGGGTGCTGCTGGAAACCCAGGTTTTCATAAAAACCGACCGCCGGGGGATTGGCGAAAAACCACAGATAGGTGCCGTTCTGCTGCCGAACGTATGTGACACAGGCTTCCACTAACCGGACGCCGAAGCCCCGCCCGCGAACGTCAGGCAGGGTCGTCACGCCGCGCAGCCGCCAGGCGGTCGGCAGGGCGCTGTCCGGCGGCGGCTGATGAAACACGCTGGCCGACCCCACGACGCGGCCTTCCAGCAGCGCCGCGAAGTGAACGGTATCGGGCGCGTCGTCGCCGGGATAAATATTACGCTCAAGCGGCTGCCCCGGACGAAGCACCTGCGCCCGCAGCGGACGCACCACCTCGACGGCCACTCGTTGAATGCTTACGCCGTTCGTCATGCCGCACCGCCTTTACGCGCTGCCAGCAGAAAACGGTCGCTGCGAACATCCACATAACCCTGGCGCTGAATGGTCTGGTGCAGTTCCGCCAGTTTATCAAAGTATTTTTCGACGCTGAAATCCTCGATCTGCCAGGGGATGGCCTTCAGGTAATACACAACCGCGCCTACATCAAAAATCCGCGTGATCGGAAAATCTTGCCGCGCTTCGATGATTTCAAAACCCGCCGTTTCAAGCTGTTTGCGGGCGAAGTCCAGCGTCCAATGGCTGTAGCCGAAGTCCGGTTCTGCCCCCAACAGGCGGTTGAAGTCGAGCATATCGGAGCCGCCGACCTGTTGGGTGACGAACTCGCCGCCGGGTTTGAGGACGCGCAGGACTTCTTCCGGCGCATACGACTCGTGCCGGTTGATGACCAGATCAAAGGTCGCGTCCGGCAGGGGCAGGCGGTCTTCTTCGGTGAGGGCGTACACCTGCACGCCCAGCGGGCCAAGCCGCCGCCGCGCGATGGGAATATTCGGCTCGTAGCCTTCGGTGGCGCAGGTGTGCCGGGGGAGCGGCTGCAACATGGACAGCAGTTCGCCGCCGCCCGTCCCCATATCCAGCAGCGAACCGGCGCGGCGCACTTTCGGCAGGATGATGCTGACATAGCTCCATGCCAGCGGCGCATGGCTGATGCGCCCCGTGCCTTCGATGTAGGAAAAGTCCCAGCCAGAAAACGGCTTTCCGGCCTCGTCTATCAGGAATTGGAAAAGCGGGTCGTCGGTCATAAAAAAGCCTCACGCAAAGATACAAAGGGCGTGTCCAGCGATCAGGGTGCGCTCGTCGCGCCGTACAGGGCGATGCCGACGGCGATCGGCAGGCTGAGCGAATCAATGGCCGGGCGCTGCGGGATGCGGACGCTCGTCCCCACATCGCGGAACATCGGCGGCAGACCGCTGCTTTCGTTCCCGAATATCAGCGTGAACGGTGGCTGAAAAGCGACTTCCGGCAGCCGCGCCGCGCCGTCGGTCATGAACGGATACAGGTGATGCCCGCCGAAGGCGGCGCGATAAACATCGAACGACTCGAAATACTGGAAGTTCAGTTGGAACAGCGCGCCCATCGAAGCGCGGATCGCGCGCGGGTCGAAGATGTCCACCGCCGGGCGAACCAGCGCCAGGTTGGTCAGCCCGAAACCCAGCAGGGTGCGGATAATCGTCCCCAGGTTGCCCATATCGCCGGGGTTAACCAGCGCGATATGGCTGGCTTCCGGGTTCAGCCGGGGATAATACTTCTGGAAAATGCCGACCGCGTAGGTGTTTTCTTTGGACGACAGGCGTTCCACCAACCGGTCGTTGACCGTCACCGGGATGCGGGCGTGCCGGCACAGGGCATGGATTTTGTTCACGCCTTCGTTGCGCGCGCCCTGCGAATGAAGCATCACTTCCAGCGCGCGCCCCATCTGGTAGCGCAGCAGTTCCAGGGTGGGGAACACGCCGAGCGTGTAAGCGTGCGGCGCGTCTTTGTCGTACTTCTTCCAGGGCATTCTGATCGTCCTTGTGCGCCCCTATTCGACCGCCAGCCGGCGAAATTCGGCCAGGGCGCGCGGGTCGCCATGACCATCCACGTAAATATCCAGACCCTCATCGGCCAGCCGTTCGATCATCTGCCGGTCGAGCGTATCATCGGGGCGGCGCTGGTGGGGCGGCGGCGGATAGCAGGCGTCCGCCACGAACATCAGCCGCGCTTCCGGCACACGCACAACCAGCGAATCCGCCGCGTGCTGGCCGCCGACGTGTTCGATCTCGATGGTCAGGCCGCCGCTGTACAGGCGCAGCGTTTTCGACAGGGTGATTTCCGGCAGGGCGATCGAAAAACTGCGCCAGTCCTCCACTGCGCGCGCCATCGCCCGCAGCCCCACCTCACGCGCGGGGGCGCGGGTAATTTCTTCCTGGATGTAGGACTGCCCCCAGGGTTTGGCGGCCAGTTCGACCAGGTTTTTGCGGCAGATTTCGTGGGCGATGATTGGCGCGTCGTATACCAGGCCGCCGAAAACATGATCCCAGTGGTGATGCGTATAAATGACGGCGCGCACCGGCGGGGCGTGGATTTCGTCCAGCGCCAGCAGCAGGCGGCGGGCGACGCGGGGCGAATTGCCGGCATCCACCAGGATCGTCTCCTGGCCGGTCACAATCACGCCGACGTTCGGCTGCATACGCTCCGGGTTCGGGTCGCGCGGGTACAACCAGACCTGATCGGTTAAACGCACAAGTGCGGACATGGCTCGTTCTCTGCGGCTTTTGGGCAGGCAAAAGAATATTAGCGCAGACCCCGGCGGCTGTATAGTGTGCGCCTTCACTGGTGTTTGGCCGCAACACCGCCTATACTAATCAACAGATGAATTTACTCGCCCGGCCCAAACGGGGCTGTAGCTGTTCGCCTCTGGCCTGAGAAGCATGAATCCTGATGAACTGATCCAACAAGCGGGCGAACGCCTGCTGAAAAGTCGAAGCCTGGCCGTATTGACCGGCGCAGGCATCAGCAAGGAATCCGGCGTGCCGACCTTCCGCGATGCGGTGGATGGCCTGTGGGCGCATTATGACCCGGCGCAGCTGGCGACGCCGGGGGCTTTTATGCGCAATCCTAAACTGGTATGGGACTGGTACGAATACCGCCGCGACATGGTGCGCGCCGCCCAACCGAACCCCGGCCATCAGGCGCTGGCGGCGCTTCAGCAGTATCTCCCGCACATGCGCATCATCACGCAGAACGTGGACGACCTGCACGAACGCGCCGGCAGCAGTGGGGTTATCCGGCTGCATGGCAGCATCGCCGCCAATAAATGTTTTTTCGACTGCCAGGGCAGCCCGACGCCGATAGACGTTTCGCTGCTGAGCTGGGATAAAACCAGCGGCCCGCCCTGCTGCCCCCACTGCGGACGCTGGGTGCGACCGGACGTGGTGTGGTTTGGCGAGATGTTACCCGCCGACGCGATGGAGGCCGCCACCCGCGCCAGCGCCCAGGCGGACGTGATGCTGGTGGTCGGCACGTCCGGTGTGGTCACGCCCGCCGCCAACATGCCGTTCATCGCCAAACGCGGCGGGGCGTTTATCATCGAAGTGAACCCGGTCGAAAGCCAGATCACACCGATCGCCGACATCTGGCTGGCCGGGCCGTCCGGGGATGTGCTGCCGCGTCTGGCGGAGGCGCTGGGTGCGCTCTGACCGCTGGCCGGGCTTTGCCGCATGGCTGCGCGCCGGGCTGCTGCTGGCGCTGCTGGCCGGGCGAGTCGCCGCCCAGGACGCCCCGCCGGTCGCAATCCGCCCCTGGCAGGTGTTTTTGCAGCGCGACCTGGACGACCTGGGAACCGACCGCCTGACCTTCCTCAACCCCTTCACGGACGAAGAAACCGCCGTCGAAGTGAACGGCGAACGCTACACGCCCGCCGGTGACGGCGTGCTGTTTTTCGACCCCGCCGCGAACCGGGTGATGGTCGCCGCACCCGATGCCACCGTGACCGAACATCCGTTTATCCAGCCGGGGAACGATACGCGCCGGGTGGACTGGCTGGTTTCGCCCGATCATTCTCTGCTGGCCTGGACGCTCACCGGCGGCGACACCGGCCTGACGACCATCACTACTGTCGCCAACCTCAACGGCACGAACCCCCGCCAGGTGCTTGTGGACGGCCCGCGCGAGGGCATCCGCGCCCTGCCGGTGGCCTTCAGCGCCGACCAGAGCCGCCTGTACATGGACTTCCAGCCGGACGGCATCGCGGACTATACGCCCTATCCGCAGTTCGCCGGGCTGTTCGCGCTTGACCTGGACAGCGGCCAGTGGGAACGGCTGCCGGGCGAACCGGGCTGCTTCTGCGGGGCGGGTTTTTACAACGACCTGCTGCTGCGGCTGGCCGTGTCGCCGGACTTAAGCGGCTTCGATCTGCGGCTGGTCAACCTGGATGGCGGCGTGACGCAGACCATCCCCGGCTTGCGGCTGCGGAACTACACCCAGGCCGGCGACGTGCTGATCGCCCCGGACGGCACGCGCGCCGTATATGCGCTGGCGCAGGTGCGCGACTTTGGCCGCCCGTCCCAAGCCATCCAGACTGTGTTCGTCCTGGTGGACTTACAAACCCTGACTCAAACCGCGCTCACCGAGCCGATCATCACCTTCGTCGAGCCGCTGGCCTGGACGGAAGACCATTCGGCGGTGCTGCTGACCAGCCGCCAGCGCGATGGCACCTGGAAGATCAGCCTGGGGGATGGGCTGCTGGTCAAAATCGCCGAGGCGACCTACCTGGGTACGGTAGGATAGGCTTTTATACTTGCCCGAAAACTGTTCCGGCGTACAATCGAAATATGGTTAAAGGCAGTAAGGCAGAGAGATGATCCCCGACTTCGAGCGCCGGAAGGCCAAATACCCCCCCATAGCCGCCATTCTGCACGAGGTATTTGGCTACCCCGACTGGCGTCCGTCCCTGCCGCCGGTAGACGAACTGGTGAGCTGCATCCTCAGCCAGAGTACCAGCGACACCAACAGCGGGCGCGCCTTCGACGCGCTTAAAGCCCGCTACCCAACCTGGGAAGCCGTCCGGGATGCGCCCCTGCCGGAACTGGTCAGAACCATCCGATCCGCCGGGCTGGCGAATCAGAAAGCCCCGCGCATCCAGGCGGCGCTGCGGGTCATCGAAGCCGAACGCGGCGCGATTGAACTGGACTTTTTAAACGATCTGCCGCTGGAAGAGGCCAAAGCCTGGTTGATGCGGCTGAACGGCGTCGGCCCCAAAACGGCAGCCATCGTATTATGTTTCGCCTTCAACCGCCCGGCCTTCCCGGTGGATACGCACATTCACCGCGTCGGCCAGCGCATCGGCTTTTTACCGGAAGGCATCAGCGCCGACGCCGCGCATCCCGTGATGGAAGCTATCGTCCCGCCGGACGCATATTACGCCTTCCATCTGAACCTCATCTGGCACGGACGCGAAATCTGCCACGCCCGCGCGCCCCAATGCGAACGCTGCCCGATCGCTGCCTTCTGTGATTATTACCAAAGGTTAACCCGACCGTGACCAATAACCAGCCGCGCCCACTCACCAGCCAGGAATTGACCGGCGTCCGCCAGAACCTTGACCTGCTGCGCAGCCAGCTGCAGGCCGGCAGGATTGACAGCGCGTTTTTGACCCGCCAGATCGAAAGTTTTGCCAGCCTGCTTGACCGGGTGGAGGCCGAACACCGCCAGCACAAAAAGGAGAGCCGCTTTCAGGCGCTTTATGATGTCAGCCGGCTGCTCGGCTCGTCGCTGGATTTACAGGTGGTGCTTGATCTGGTGATGGACGCCATCATCCAGCTCACGGCGGCAGAGCGCGGTTTTCTGATGCTGCGCGATGACGACGGCGGGCTGACCGTCAAGGCGGCGCGCAACCTTGACCAGCGCACTTTAAGCAGCGAGGATTTTAAATACAGCCGCACCATCGCCAACCAGGTGCTTGATGGCGGCAAGGCGCTGCTGACGACCAACGCCATCGAAGACCCACGTTTCGCCGGGCAGGCCAGCATCGTCGGCCAGGCGCTTCGCAGCATCATGGCCGCGCCCCTGCGCGCGCGGGGCAATGTTATGGGCGTGGTGTATGTGGATAACCGCATGATGGCCGGCTTGTTCAACGACGACGACCTGGCCGCGCTGGAGATGTTCGCCGGACAGGCGGCGGTGGCGCTGGATAACGCCCGGCTGTTCAGCGAAACCGACCAGGAACTGGCCGAACGGGTGGAGCAGCTGACCCAACTGCGCCGTATTGACCGCCTGCTGAACGAAACGCTGGACGCTGATAAAGCCATGCAGATCACGCTGGAATGGGCCTGCCGGCTGTCCGGCGCGACCGGCGGCCATCTGGGGCTGGTGGTCGAAGGCGACCCGCCGCGGGTGAAGGCCGCACACCATTACGGCCCGGTCGGCTACCCGGAATATCTGGAGGCGGCTTATCCGGCGGTGCAGGACGTGATGGCGACGCGCAAACCGGCGGCCACCCGCACCGGCGATCACGGCGAACGCGCGGCGCTGGTCGTCCCCATTCTGCGCGAAACGCGCCTGCTGGGCGTGGTGGTCATCGAAAACGACAGCGACAAAGCCTTCAGCCCGGAACAGCAGGATTTGATCGAACGCATGGTGGGACGCGCGGTGGTGGCGATGGAAAATGGACGCCTGTATGCCGCTGTGCGCGCCGCCGACCGCGCCAAAAGCGAGTTCGTCGGCATCGTCGCCCACGACCTGAAAGTGCCGATGACCAGCATTGCCGGTTATGCCGATCTGACGGTCATGCAGGGCGGCCTGACCGAGCGCCAGCAGCAGTTCATCGGGCGCATCAAGGATACGGTCAAACGGATGGAGATACTGGTTTCTGATCTGTCCGACATCAGCCGGATCGAAAGCGGCCACTTCTTCATGGAAGAGACGCGCGTCCCGGTGGCCGAAATTGTGCAGGCCGTCAGGGATGGCACACTCGCCCAGCTTGAAAGCTACCATCATCATTACGTGGAATTGATCGAACCAAACCTGCCGGATATGCGAGTGGATTATTACCGGCTGCTCCAGGTTTTAACCAATCTGGTCAGCAACGCCTATAAGTACACGCCGGAAGGCGGCACGATCACCCTGCGCGCCCAGCAGGCGCAGGGGCGCATCCTGTTCACCGTGAAGGATACCGGCGTCGGGCTGACGAAAGAGCAGATCGCCAAACTGGGAACCAAGTTCTGGCGCGCCGAAGATGATTTCACCCGGTCGCGTCCGGGGACAGGGCTGGGTTTTGCCATCACGCGCGCGCTGGTGGAGCAGATGGGCAGCCAGATTCATATCGAAAGCGAAGTAGGCAAGGGCAGCAGCTTCACCTTCAGTGTGGCGACTGCCGGTTGATTGCGACTGTGTTTTTCTTAGAAAGACAGAAGATCATGCACTTATTTCTCTCGCCACACTTTGATGATGCCGTTTTAAGCTGTGGCAGCCTGATTCGCCAATTGGTCGAAAATAATGAGGCCGTCGCCGTCAGAACCGTCATGGGGCGCAAGATTGGCTCGATGTCCATCCCGACAACGCCCATTATCGAACGCCTGCACGCGCGCTGGGGCATCGCGGCGGACGCGCGCATCGAAGAAGACGAGCAGGCGGTTAAAAGCCTGGGAGCCGACCCGCAGCGCATGACCGTCTGGCCGGACTGCATCTACCGCACGTCTCGCCAGGGCGCGCCGCTGTACCCGACCGAAGAGTCGCTCTTTGGCGAAATCCACCCGGAAGACGAAGCCGCGCGGTTGATTCCCACCATCGTGCTGCCGGCGCAGGAGGTGATCCACGTGCTGTACGCGCCGCTGGGCGTGGGGCAGCACGTTGACCATCTGATCGTGCGGGACTGGGCGCTGGAGTTAAAAAAACAAAACCCGGCGTTGGCGGTGAAATTTTACGAAGAGTATCCTTATAGCGAAACCGGAAGCGCGGTTGATCGGGCGCTGGAGTACTATAAGGAGCGCGAAATCCGGCTGGAAATGGAAACCGTCACCCTTAACGAAGCGCAGGTAGAAGCCAAAATTCAGGCTATCGCTCATTACCGCTCGCAGATCAGCACCTTCTGGGAAAACGACGAAGCCATGCGGCAGGCCGTCAGGCAATTTTTGCTGCGCGCCGGCGGCACTACACCTGTCGAACGCTGCTGGCGCGCCGCAGCAGGAAGATAACGGAGGTACAACGATGACAGAGGCGCTGGCACAGGCGCGGGTTTTGCTGGACGAACTGACTGAAGCTGCCCGCAAAGGCGCGATCATCCCGGTTCACTTGCCCCAACAGTTGGAGGCCATCGGCCAACTGCTGGCGCAGGTAGGCAGCGAATGCGCCGGTAGTACGGCGCCGCCCGATCAGGCGGCCTTCCTGACCGAACAGGCCGCTTTTATGTCCCACGCCATCCACGAACTGCGAACACCCATGACCAGCATCCGGGGTTATGCCGACATGCTCGCCACGCCGGGTATGGGCGAACTTTCCACCATGCAGCAGCAGTTCCTCACCACCATCCGCGTCAATACCCGGCGTATGGAGGGGCTGCTGCAGGATGTCAGCGACATTTCCAAACTGCGCGCCGGGTCGCTGCGTGTGAATTTAAAGATGGATACGTTCAAGAATATCGCCCTGATGGTCGAAAAACAGACGCGCCCGCTGGCCGAAGAATTGGGGCGCGAACTGATCTTCGACATCCCTCAAGGGCTGCCCATCCTCAACACGGACGGCGAAATGCTGACTAAAGCCCTGGTCAAGCTGGTGGAAAACGCCCTGCGGTATACCCCCCAGGAAGGCGGCCGGGTCATGTTTTCGGCCTCGACCGAAGGCCGCTATGTGTGCATCCGCATTCAGGATAACGGCATCGGCATGACGCCGGACGAGATCGCGCAGTTGGGGACGCTTTACTTCCGGGGCGACCATGATGCTGTCCGCAGCCACAAAGGCAGCGGCATGGGTATCCCGATTGCTTATGGCATCCTGGCGCTGTTTGATGGGCAGATCGAAGTGCGCAGCCAGCCGGATCAGGGAACAACGTTTACGGTGATGTTGGCAGGCATGACGTAATGGCGAATACGCCGCCTTCGACACTGAGTATCAGCCAGGCGCTTGAAACACTCTATCGTTTACAGGCCGAGACTCCCGCTGCCGCCGAAAAACTGGCGGCGGTGGCGGCGGTGCTGCAAAACCTGTCGGCGGAAAACGCTTATCTGAATACCCTGCTGATCGAAGAGTCGCCGCCCGCCGTCGCTCCCCGGTCTGCTCCGCCCCCCGTGCCTGCTGCATCCCCGGAGAGCAAAACGGTGACGGCGCTGCTGCGGGAGGCCGACACCCCCGAAGCGCCGTTCGTTGACCTGGCCGCCGGGCTGAACGACGCCCTGCGCCCGCCGCTGATCGCCATCCGGGGGCGCGCGGAACTGGTGCGCGCCGGGCTGCTGGGCCACATCACGTCCGAACAGGATTTGTGGCTGCAAGCCGTCGAGGAAAATACCAGCCGCGCTTTTGCCATCCTGGATGCGCTGCAAGAGATGATCGCGCTCAAAAAGGGCCTGGTGCGGATCGAATGGGTGAACTTCATCTCCACCGACCTGCTGACCGAAGCCTGGGAGCGCATCCGCGACAAAGTGCGCCCCTACGGGCATGAGATCACCATCCAGGCCCCGGAAGTTGTGTCGCTGGCGCAGGGCGATTTTTACCATTCGCTGATCGTCCTCAGCGATCTGCTGGACAACGCCATCCGGTACACCCCGCCCGGCGGCCAGATTCGTTTGTCGGTGGACAACCTCGGCACGCACGTGCTGTTCAGTGTCACCGATAACGGCATCGGGCTGACCGCCGACGACCTGAAGCAGATTGGCCGCCCGTTCTGGCGCGGCGACCATCACCGCCTGGTGCGGCAGCACGCCGGCACCGGCCTGCGGTTGTTCATTGATAAACAGTTGCTGGCCCTGCAGGACGGCGAATTGATTTTTTCCGGTGAGCTGGGCCTGGGCAGCACCTTCAGCTTTACCCTCAAAACGCCGGATTAACCCCCTTCCACGCCGGATTTCGCTTTACAGACGAATGTTTTCATGCTATATTACGATCTCGGCAGGGCTTAACTGTATATAAACGACCATCTATCGAAACGAAACGAAGAAGGATTCTGCACAGCTACGGGCTGTGTTTTTGCCATTTAGGCAGGACGTTTTGCTACGAGGAGAGTAAGGGCATGAGTGAAGTACAATATCTGACGCCCGAAGGCCTGAAAAACCTGGAAGCGCGACTCAAACACCTCACCGAAGTCCGCCGTGCCGAGGTGGCCGAGCGCCTGCGCCGCGCCCTTGAGGAAGGCGGAGACCTCAGCGAAAACGCCGAATACGAAGATGCCAAAAATGAGCAGGCGTTTGTCGAAGGGGAAATTCTGCGCCTGGAAAGCATCCTCAGCACAGCGCAGATCATCGAAGCTACCGGCAGCAAAGACGTGGTATCGCTGGGTTCGGTGGTGACGGTCACGGAAAAAGGCACCAAGGAAAAGGAAGTGTATCATCTGGTCGGCTCTGCCGAGGCCAACCCGCGCGAGGGGAAAATCTCCAGTGAAAGCCCGCTGGGTAAGGCGCTGATGGGTGCCAGAGTGGGCGATCAGGTCGTCGTCAACGCGCCGGATGGACAGATCACCTTCATCATTAAAGCCATTGCCTGACGTTTATGCGTCGGTATAATCATCCGCATCGGGGGTGCAGCGCGTGTTTGCGCCCCCTTTCCTGCATGTACACCGGATCAACATTCCATGTGGCAACCCAATAAACTTGAAAGCGAGCGCCTGGATAAACTGGCGCGCCTGTCCGAACTGGGCATCGAAGCCTATCCGCGCCGCGTCCGGCGCACGTTTACCGTCGCCGCCGCGACTGCCGAATATGAAGCCCTGGAAAGCCGCGGCACCGAAACCGCCCAAGGGCTGGAAGTAACCGTCTGCGGGCGGATTCGCCGCGTGAACATCAAGGGCAAAATCACCTTCATGCACATCGAGGACGAAAGCGGGCGGGTGCAGATCCTGCTGCGTGTCAATGAGTTGGGCGAGGAATTTTACGACGCCATCAAAGAAAAGCTCATTGATACGGACGATTTCGTCCAGGCCACCGGCACGATGATGCGCACCCGCGCCGGGGAAATCAGCGTGCTGGCGCACGAATTCAAGCTGCTCAGTAAATCGCTCAGCCCGCTGCCGGTCATCAAGCAGCAGGTGATGGACGACGGCACGATTGTCGAATACGGCGAGTTCAGCGACATCGAACAGCGTTACCGCCAGCGGTATGCCGACCTGGCCGTCAACCGGAACGTGCGCGACGTGTTTCGCAAACGTGCCGAAATTATCCGGGCGCTGCGCCGCTTCTTCGACAACGAGGGTTTTCTGGAAGTCGAAACGCCGATTTTGCAGCCGGTTTACGGCGGCGCGGCGGCCCGCCCGTTCGTCACCCATCACAACCAGCTTAAGCAGGATTTATACCTGCGCATCAGCTTCGAGCTGTATCTTAAGCGGCTGCTGGTGGGCGGTTATGACGCCGTTTACGAAATCGGGCGCGACTTCCGCAACGAAGGCGTGAGCTTCAAGCACAACCCCGAATTTACGATGGTGGAGTTTTACAAAGCCTACACCGATTACCAGGGTGTGATGGACATCACCGAACGGCTGATCGCCTTCACCGCTCAGCAGGTGTTGGGGCGGACGCAGATCAGCTTCCAGGGGCAGGACATCGAACTGGCCCCGCCCTGGCCGCGCCTGACGCTGCGCGAGGCCATCAAACAGCACGCCGCAATTGACTATATGGACTACCCGACGGCGGACGCGCTGGAAGCGGTCATCCGGGGGAACGGCGGCTCGGTCGCGCCGGGGCTGCCCTGGGGCAAACTGGTCAGCCACCTGTTCGAGCAGCACGTCGAGCCGCGCTTGATCCAGCCAACCTTCATCATAGACTACCCGCGCGACATTTCGCCCTTCGCTAAAAAGGTGGATTACGACGATTTCCACGTCGAGCGGTTCGAGTTTTTCATCGCCACGATGGAGATGGGCAACGCTTTCACCGAACTGAACGACCCCCGCGACCAGGAGCAGCGTTTCCTGGACATGGCGAAGTTGTACCGCGACGAAGACGACGACGCGACTCCCCTGGACGAGGATTACCTGCGCGCCATGCGCTACGGGATGCCGCCCAACGGCGGTTGGGGCATGGGCGTTGACCGGCTGGTGATGCTGCTGACCGACCAGCGCAGCATCCGGGATGTGCTGTTATATCCACACTTGCGGGAAGAGAAATAGCACAATTCCTAAAACGGTATACAATCGAGGGGAAACAGTGAGTTCCCCTTTTTTTCTTCTGATGGTGGGCGCATGGCACTTGACAAGCAACTGCAATATCAGGCCATACTGGACGGACTCGGTCAGGGTGTGCTGATTTTCGACAGTGAAAACCGGCTGGTGGTGGATAATCTGGCGGCGCGCACAATCCTCGGCGCAGACCTGAAGCTGATTCGCGCCAACGGCTGGGCGGCGGCAGTGACGGTCTTCAACGCGCGGACGAACGACCCGGACGACGGCGTAGAGTCGGCGCGCAGACGGGCGCTGGAGTCGGCGCGTCCGGTACGGTTTCATATCTACCGCGCCGGGGAATACGTGCCATGCTGGGCGGCGGCAGTGCATGGGGACGGCGGGGATATTTTTACCATGCTGACGATTGAAATCCCCGACTGGGGCGCGATGACCGACATCCTCACCCAGTTCCGCGCCGAAGTGCAGAACGCCGCCGAGTCGAGCGAGGGGCATATTAACCTGATTTTGCAAAGCCTGCGGCAGCCTAAACCCGGCGAAACCATCGAACAGTTGGCGCGGCGCATCAGCGGTTTTGTGCAGCTGATCGCCACCCACATGCACCGCGTCGAACGCCTGATGAGCCTGCTGCACCGGCTGGAATTGATCCGCACCGGGAAACTGCCGGAGGTCATCCGCAAAGAGCGCCGCAAGATCGTGCTGGATGAGTTCATCGAGGACTTCATCGAAGGGCTGGACGAGGTGCAGCTCCTTGACCCGGAAACCGAAACCCAGGATTACCGCCTGCGGATTAAAACGACGGTCGGCGAGGGACTGGCCGTTTATGCCGCGCCGTCGCAGATGACGATCATCTTGCAGGACATTCTGCGGAATGCTATCATGTACAGCATGAAAGCCGCACCGATCATCATCATGGCGCAGGCGTCGCCGCAGAGTCAAAGCGTGCAGATTGATGTAATAGATGAGGGTTACGGCATCCGCGCTAAAGAGTTTGAACGCATCTTTGCTTCGTTCCAGCGGGCGCGGCAGCCGCAAATTCTGGGTGAATTCGGGTACGGCCTCAGCCTGTACCTGTGCAAACATGAGGTCGAGGCGATGAACGGTAAAATCTGGTTCGAGAGCGAAGAAGGGGTCGGCACAACCTTCAGCCTGAAGCTGCCGGTCTGGCGCGACGACACCGCTTCTTCCAGTCCAGAGAACACCTAATTATCCCCGACCCCC